>JBKBTW010000237.1:0-2593 GCA_046291245.1 Pseudobdellovibrio sp.
GTGACATTAAATAATGTTGACCCTGAGTTGGCACATAAGATCGAAGAGGCCTCTCGTTTTGCAGAAGTAGATCCTTATCGAGCTGCTACGAATAATAAAGGTGTTTTAAATGGTATTGACCCTATATTGATTGCGACAGGAAATGATTGGAGAGCTGTTGAAGCTGGTATACATGCCTATGCTGCGCGAGATGGTCAATACCGTTCGATCACGCGTTGGAGAGCAGATGGCTCAACACTTGTGGGTGAGTTCATTGCTCCATTAGTGGTAGGAACAGTAGGTGGTGTTACAGCCTTGCATCCTACAGCTAAATTAGGACTTAAAATCTTAGATATCACATCAGCCTCAGAGTTATCCCGAGTGATTGCCTCAGTGGGGTTAGTACAGAATCTAGGTGCATTGAGAGCTTTAACGACTGTCGGTATTATTGAAGGGCACATGAAGCTGCATATTAAAAATCTTTCTCTTGGTGCAGGAGCAACAGAGAAAGAAATGCCATTTGTGGTTAAAAAATTGGAAGAAATATTAGCTTTAAGAAAAAGAATTTCTTTAGCCAATGCAGTTGAAGTTTTAAATGAGATCAGAAGCAATAAAACAGAAGCTAAAAATTAAAAATATTTCTATCCCAGGCAAAACTTTTTTAGTTGGAGAGTATGCAGCCTTGTTGGGTGGTCCTTGCCTAGGACTTGCGACATCTCCCTGTTTTACTTTAAAAGAGACATTTCTGAAAGCTGAAAATGCTGATGGTGAATTTGCACATCCTGAAAGTGCCGCAGGTTTATATCAAGCTGAGCTTAAAGAAAAAAGATTGGCAGGGTGCAAGTTGAATAATCCTTACCATGTGGGTGGTTTTGGGGCCTCTACAGCTGAGTTTATTGCGCTTTATCTTGATGCGGAAATAAACGCAAATGCAGTGAGTGCTCCTTATGATTCTCGGCTTGGGAAAATAAATTTAGTGGAGAAAGCTTTTTTGAAGTATCGAGAGCTTTACCAAGAAAAAAAGAAAGAACAACCAAGTGGTGCTGATTTAGTGACACAGATGCTTGGTCAAGTAACATTTTTTGATTATCGTGAAGGATTATTTAAGGTTGAGCGCTTGGCGTGGCCATTTGAAGAGTTGGATTTTTTGATTTACTCAACAGGTCTTAAAATCAAAACGCATGAGCATTTAAGGCAATTAGATCGAAACATGCTAGAACCACTTTGTAATTTAAGCTTGAATGTGATTCAAACCTTTAAAAATAAACAAAGTTCAAATTTTTTAACTGAGATGGATAAATGGATTTTGGCTTTAGAAAAATTAAACTTAACTCATCCTCAAATCATAGATCTTAAGCTCGTTTTAGAAAAAAATATTCAAGATATCAAAGTCAAACCCTGTGGGGCTTTAGGGGCAGATGTTATTTTGGTTTTAGTGGAGAGATCCAAAGTTCAACACATACGTCATCAGATTGAGCAACTCAAAGGCATATCTGAACGAAGTGATCTCATCAAAGGGCTTAAATATATAGCTGATTCAAGTCATTTGGTCGATGGAGCTTTAGATAACTCTTTGTCTTAAGATAGCAATTTTGATAGAATTTTCTGATTAACTCAGAATTAAAAACGACATGGTGTGAAGCCTCAGCTCCTTCAAATATTGCTCTTATTAAATATATGGGTAAAGTGGATGCTTTAAATAATCGTCCGACAAATTCTTCTTTGTCATGGACTTTAAATAATTTGCGAACATTTGTTAGGATTAAGCTTAATGAATCTTTGAGTGAAGACACATGGTCGGCTTACAAACGTGAAGATTTGATGTCGATTGAGTTAAGTGAAAAGGGGCGCGCAAAGTTCTTAGACTTTTTTCAAAAGCTCAAAACGGAATTTAAGCTCAAAGGTTTTTTTGAAATACAATCTGCTAATAATTTTCCTTCAGATTGTGGCTTGGCAAGCTCTGCCAGTAGTTTTGCGGCTTTAACCTTAACTGTATATCAGTACGCTGTAGAAACTCAGCAGGTAAAATATTTACCTAAAGAGTTGGCTAAAATCTCGCAAAAGGGTTCAGGATCATCGTGCCGTTCTTTTTTTACTCCTTGGTCTCTTTGGCATGAGCAAGGGGCGGAAGAAATTCAACTTCCTGTAAAAGAACTGAAGCATTTAGTTATTTTGTGTGACGAGAGTAAGAAAATGGTATCTTCAAGCCAAGCCCATATTCAAGTTTTAACATCGGATTTATTTAAAGGGCGTCCCGAGCGAGCTTCAGAGCGTTTGCAAAAGTTGATTCAAACATTTCGCTCGTTGAATCAAGCAGATGTGAAGTATGCAGGGATAAGCAAAGATACTGTAATAGAAGAGATGTCTTCCGATTTTTTAAAAAAATGGAAATTAATTTTTGAAATTTGTTGGAATGAATTCTGGGATATGCATAACTTATTTCATACTTCGTCACCGGCCTTCATGTATCTCACAGGCGACGGCATGTATGTTGTAGCCAAAATACTTGAGATCTGGCACAAAGATGGTGATGGTCCCATAGTTACTATGGATGCTGGAAGTAATGTGCATTTATTGTTCCGTAAAGATCAAGTTGAGTTATATCAAAATTACA
>JBKBTW010000238.1:0-2585 GCA_046291245.1 Pseudobdellovibrio sp.
TTGGAATTGAATCTAAATACTCTAAATTAATTCGTACGAACACGTTGTTTTGGAGAAAAGAAGCGATTAAGGCAGATATCGGACTACTGGGTGCTGATATTAGTGTAGGTTCATTAGAGCAAATTATGAAAGGCGGAATCGAGCTTGCGACACCAAATGAAATGGGTGAGCTTGCCAAAGCCGGTGCAGAATTTACTTTAAGTGAGGAAGCTCCAAAAGAGGTTAAACAATGGAACCCTAAGTTACTGTAATTAAGCAGCATCAGCGTCGTGTTTTTATGAGCAAATGTGATAGTGTTTAAATTATGGAATCAGTATGGTTTAAAACTATTTTTGCAATTTTATTTTACAGTTTGGGTTTTATATTAAGTGTGTATGCTTTATGGAGGTCTCGCACTCCGCAAGGAGCAACAGCTTGGATTATAGGTCTGTTAAGCTTTCCATTTGTTGCTGTACCAGCGTTTATTATCTTTGGTCGTAATAAGTTTTATAGCTATGTTAAAAAAAGAAAAAAGAGAGATAAAGTTACAGAGGAAATCCTTGAGTTTATAGATTTATCTAAAAATTTACATGCTGATTTACCAAATCATTACTCAGAGTTGAGATCAGTTATAGCTGCTTCACAACAAATAGATTTTACGAATAACAATAAAGCAGAGTTACTTATAAACGGCAAAGAGACGTATCAATCAATTTTAGAGGCTATAGATAAAGCTAAAAAATATATACTATTTCAATTTTATATTTTTAATGAGGATAGTACTGGAAAAAAATTTAAAGAAGCACTTATTAAAAAGTCAAAAGAAGGTGTGAAAGTTTTTTTTCTATACGATGCTATTGGATCACGATTATCTAATTATTTTATTTCAGAACTGTCAGAAGCAGGAATTAAGTCCTACCCATTTAAAAGCAATAAAAATTGGAATACACGATTACAATTAAACTTTAGAAATCATAGAAAAATAGTTGTTGTAGATGGTCAAATTGCATTTGTCGGGGGCTTAAATATAGGTGATGAGTACGTAGGGTTATCTGAAATTGGATATTGGCGTGATACCCATATTAAAATTCAAGGTGCAGCGGCTTTATCTGCGCAAATGTCATTTATAAAAGACTGGTACTGGGTAAGTGAAAAACTTTTGGACTTAGATTGGACTGTGGAAAAATATGTAGAAAACCACAAAGTCTGTATTTTAACCACTGGACCTGCTGATGATAAAGAAATTTGTCAGTTAGCTCATATCGCTTTAATAAACATGGCTCGAAAAAAAATTATTTTAACGTCTCCGTACTTTGTTCCAACAGAAAGTTTTTTTAACTCTATTGTAATGGCTGCCATTAGAGGTGTTGAGATTCATATTTTACTGCCTCTTAAAAATGATAATATCTTGGTCAGAGCAGCAGATAAGATCTACGTAGAGAAACTACTGTCGTATGGAGTTAAGTTTTATCAATATAAAAAAGGCTTTACTCACCAAAAGGTGATCGCTATTGATGATCATTTGAGTGTAGTGGGTTCAGCTAATTTAGATTCAAGATCGTTTTTTATTAATTTTGAAATAACTGCTATGGTGTCTGATGAAAAAGTTAATCGTGATTTAATCGCTATGTTAGAAGTGGATATTTCAAACTCAAAACCATTTGTCTATACAGATATTAAAAAGAGAAATTTATTGCAAAATATTTTTTCTAGAGCTGCCAATCTTTTATCTCCAATGTTGTAGGTGTTAGAGTGAGAATAAAAATATTAACATATAATATTCATAAGGGATTTGATACGATTGGTGTTAGAGATACTTTAAGGTCTATAAAAACTGTTCTAGATGAAAAAGAGGCCGACATATGTTTTTTACAGGAAGTCGTAGGTCAAAAGAAGCCGATAAAAAATGAAATTGAAAATCAACTAGAATTTCTGGCAGATAAAACATGGCCCTACTTTTCATATGGAAAAAATGCAGTGTATCCGAAAGGTAATCACGGAAATGCTATTTTAAGCCTTTATCCGATTATTGAATATAAAAATGTTAATTTAACTTTAACTAAGTACGAACAAAGAGGATTACTGCACGCAAAAATTAAAATTAATGATAATCAAGATATATTGCATCTATTAAATACACATATAAATCTAAGAACTTCTGATCGATTAGAACAAATGCTGATTATTAAAGATTACATTGAAAAAGAAATACCTTCAAAGTCTAAAGTTATTTTATGTGGAGATTTGAATGATTGGAATTTTAAAGTCGATGAATTTATTTGTAATGAAATGAATATGATAGACATTCACCGTCATATTAAAGGTTATGCAGCTAGAACTTTCCCTAGCGTTTTCCCTTTTTTGTGCTTGGATAGAATCTACTATAGAAATTTAAAGCCTTTAGAGATAAGGGTCTTGGATCAAAATCAATGGAAGATCTTGTCGGATCATTTGCCGATAAAAGCTGAGTTTGTAATTTAAATTATATTATTAGAGTATTAACATATATTTCATTAGAATTTTGTGAGAATAACTATGTTGAAAAAAATTATGCTGGCGGCGGTATTGGCGACTGGTTCAAGCATGGCGATGTCTGACAGAGATTT
>JBKBTW010000239.1:0-2563 GCA_046291245.1 Pseudobdellovibrio sp.
TGTAACGGAGGGTTCAGAGTACAAGTTCAAGGTAAAACTGCATTTTGTCCTTTAAGTCAGATGGATTATAAAGTTGTTGACCAGCAAGCGTATGTAAATCAAAAATTTGATTTCATGATCACTCAATTTGATCCTAAAGGGCGTAATCTTGTTGTCTCACGCCGTAAGCTTTTAGATTTACAAAAAGCTGAAAATGAAGGGCAATTTATCTCCTCTACAAAAGTGGGTGACATTTTAACTGGAACAGTTAAGCGTTTTGAAAAATTCGGAGCTTTCATCGACTTAGGTGGCGGAGTAGAAGGATTGTGCCATATTTCAGAAATAGGCTGGTCACGCTTGCAGGATCCATCAGAAGTTCTTTCTCTTAACCAAACTATACAAGCCAAAGTATTAGATGTTAAAGATGATAATGGTCGCCTAAGAATTTCTTTAAGTGTAAAACAAGCCGGTGGAGAAGGTGATCCTTGGTTAACAGTGCCTGAGAAATACAAAGTAGGATCAGTCCATGCGGGTATTGTTGAGAAGAAAGAGCAATACGGCCTATTTGTTCAAATAGCTCCAGGGATTACAGGTTTACTTCCTAAATCAAAATGGCGTGATTCAGTTGATGCACAGAGTTTTGAAAACAAGAAAAAAGGTGATACATTTCCTGTGCAAATAGATGACGTTTTATATGAGCAAAAAAGAATTTCATTAGGTCTACCAGGTGTTGCAGAAGATACATCTTGGAAAGAGCATGCCTCTCAGAAATCCTCTCAAGGAGAAGGCTTTGCTACGAATAACTTTGGAGCTTTAGCTCAGCTTATGGGCAACTCTGGTAAAAATAAAAAATAAAGTATTTTATGAATCAAAAAGATAAAAGTGATATTAAATATGATCCTCAATATATAACTAAATTTACGCTCAATACCTCCAATGCTTCTGCGTAGATTCAAGGTGGGTAGTTGGATGAAAATTTTTCTGCTGAAAATTTTGAAAGAGATATAAGGAATTAAATAGATCATAAATAAGAAAGGGGCTTTAAAAAGCCCCTTTCTTATAAGTGTTTTAAATCCCCTCTGATTTAAGAGTTATTTTTCTAAAGTAATAGACCAAGATTTCAAATAGCCTCTATCGTAGCGAGCCATATCTTGCATGATCAGTGTATAATCCAAGTTTTCAGTGCTTGATCCAAACTCTGCTGTGACATCGACTATTTTCTTGATGTTTTGTGTGTTGCCACCAGTTCTAGAGTGGAGGATAACGGTTTTTCCGTTGCTAGCTGTCAGTTTGACAATGAGGTCTCCAATATAAGAGTGCTGAATTTCAAAACTCACTAGAACCTTTCTTCCTTGAGGAAGAGAGGCAACTTGAATTGTGCTACTGACGCCGCGTTGAGAGTTGTCCGGAATTGCAATCATTTGTTGAGATGTAAAAACTTCTGTTTCTATAACAGGAGCTGGCTCGTCTACAGGAGGTTGTTGAGGCTCTTCCTGCGCAGGTGGTTGAGTAGGTTCCTCAACCGGAGGTTGAGGCTCTTCAACTGGTAATGCAGGGATGTAAGGTCGTACTTCTGAGATGCGAGTCACGTCTTCACCGCGGCATCCTTCCTCTGTGCAGACATTAGAGACGTAACATCCATTTTTAGATACGAAGTCATTTTCGCCCCGAACTAAAATACCTTCAATTAAACCTGTTTGAGAGTTAAAAACAGCTGATCCTGAATTGCCGCCATAAGTGTCTAAGCTTGCAATAAGATAAGAGTCTTCGTTAGTTGATCTTATTTTACCACCTAAAGTGACTTTAGTAGGTAATCCAGCAGGATGTCCTATGACAAATAAAGATTCTCCCACTTGTGGTTCTCCTGCAGTTCTAATGGCAAGTGGTCTATGATTTAGAACAGGACGGTCTAATTTTATAAGAGCATAATCTGCGCCGTAATTATTTTGAAATCTACGCACCAGTTGGCTACAGCTGTAAACCTCATCATTTGAAACTTGAGCAGGAAGAATACCTACAGCTTTTACGCCATAATTAAAAATAAATTTTGTTTTATTGCAAACAATTGCAGACGTTATACAATGTCCAGCCGTCATAATAAGATCAGGTCCTACAAGTGATCCTGAGCAAAAAGCTGCTGTATCTTGCTCGTAAAACTTTTCAGTTGTACATAAACGATAATCTTTTCCATAGTTTGTGCCACGGATAAGTGTAAAATCTCCTACACGTTGCAAATCTGAATTATCAATAAGAGCGACTGTTGATTCAGCGAGAGATCTGATGGAGTGTGTTCCGGCAGTGTGTTGATCAGTTAACTCATATAAATCAAGCCGTCCATCATCTCCGTAGATGACGTTGGCACTGACTTTTGAGTCATGACCTTTTTGATAAGTCAGAGCGTTTAAGCCTTCTTTGCTGCAACTTGTTAGTGTTGATAATGCAATAGCTACAACGCCTAAGCCTTTTAGGCTTGCGAAAATCCTTTTTGTTGTCATGTTTTCCCCTCCATTGGCATGGACAAGGACTATGACAGCACGACTTTAGTCAAAGGTTAACAAAAAAAATAAAATAATAAAAATAAACA
>JBKBTW010000240.1:0-2496 GCA_046291245.1 Pseudobdellovibrio sp.
ACCCTGGAAATCCACAATATGGACACAATTATGGTGATCGTGACTCAAATTCTTTAAAATACTATTTCGTATTTACAGATCCAAGATTTCAAAAAGAATCCATGTGTACAAATATTGCTAGAGAGTTGCAGGCCCAATATAATTTAGTGGTTCAATGGCAAAAAGCTCGTAATAGTACAGATGGTGATTGTTACTGTAAAAAATCATCTGATGCTGAAGGATCGTTTAAGCGATGTAATGATCCTGAGGCTGTAGCAAATGAAACAACTTGTCCAAATCCAAAAGAAGAACGAAACCCTACAAGTGGTCAGTGTGAGGCTATTGTAAAAACAGAGACCTCGGAACCAGAAAGCTCTAGTAAAATATCAGCGAGTGTTTTTGATTCATGCCTAGCAGATTTAAAAAACTCACAAAAAGCATGTGATGATCAGTCTGTTAAGGCAAATTCAAAATGTGATTATGAAAATGAACAACAAGAGGGTGGCTCTTCAAGTTTTTTCAGTAAAAATACTGTAAAAGATGTTTTGTCTATGGCAAGCCAATATATGGTGAGTAAAAAAGCAGGTACAGGAGCTTTAGCAGAGTGTACGAAGATATCTCTTTTAGGTACGGGTGCGGTAAAAGCTTTGGATTTAATTAAGACAGGATGTGCTGGCGAAATTAAAACGTGCCAAACAATGTGTAAAAAATCAAATGAATTAGCTAGCAAAGAGAAAGCTTATTTTTACGATTCATGCAAAAGAAGTTTAGGTGTATCAGATGCAGAATTTACAGCGAAATATAAGCCTGTGCTTGATGATGAATTAGCGAGTTATGCAAAAGAAAGTAAAAGTATTGATAGCTATTGTGGAGCTGAAGTTGCAAATAAAAGTGATATGCTTAATGACTTAGTAACAGATATTGGTAACGCCGTTACACAAGCAGATATATGTCGTTGTCAGCTTTCCCCGGGTGTGACCTCGGTTGAAGAGTGCCAGTATTTATTAGGTCCTGGTTCGTGTTTGGCAAATCCATCACAAGCTGGTTGTCAGTTTTCTACAGCGGCATGTACAACGCCTACTAACTGTCCCATCAATACTGCTGCAGGAAGTTTAAGTGGTTTAGCAGCTCCTACTATAGCTGGTGGTGCTGGATACAATCCAGAAACAGCCGGCGGTAGTCTAAAAGCAGGGAGTGTAGGAAATATAGATTTGGGAGACTTGTCAGGAGATAATAAACCCTCTGCAATGGGAGCTCCAACACAAGATGGCGGAGCACCATTTGGAAATGCACAAGGCGGTGGTGGGGGTTTTGGTGGAGGTGGCGGAGGTTCAGGGTCATCTTCAGGTTCTGCCGCTGAAAAAGATGAGTCTGATAAACCAACAGGACTAGCTGGCTTATTTAATACGGCTAAATCAGCTTTGGGTAATTTATTTGGTGCTGGTAAAAGTTCGACGGGATCATCTTCTGGCAATGGCAAAAATAACATGAACGGCAAAAAATATAAAAACGCTGAAGCCTTTAGACCAAAAAGTTTTGCGCGTGGTTTAGCGACTGATGGTTTAGGTCTTGGTGGAAAAAACAAAGATATCTGGAAGATGGTTAATCAAAGATACGGCGATCAATACCATACATTCATAACAGTTGAAAAACCATGATTTGATCTTAAGCGAATCAACCTAAAAGCTAAGCCGATGTTATTTCTAATTTCCGTAGGATTTAAAGTCGGTGATTCACCTAATGGCTTTTGCAGTTTTTAAGCCATTAAATATTTTTTAAATTTAAACGCTCATTTCAATAATATGATGGAGCGCTTTAAGGGCGTTATCTTTTTGATTTTGATCGATGATGTAATTTAAACTCATTGCAGACTGAGTGAAGTAATGAACATGAATATTATTTTTTTGTAGCTCTGATGTAACGTGCTTTAAAGTCTCATTTAAAGAAGATCCTGTGCAAGTCAAACTTGTCGAGCATAAATTTGCATTTTCGATTTTAATAAATGGTAATTGTTTATAGTCTACATTTTCGATAGCGATTAAAATCTCATTGGGCGCTGTGATGTACAGATGAATTTTTGAATCTTTAATAAAACCACATAAAACTTGAGGTGTTCCGATGTTGTGTTTGAGTGTAAAGTTATTAAAAATATCTAAGGCATCTGAAAATTGTTGGGCTGCAATTGAGATTTCTAAAACTTTCGAGTGAGAATTCACAGCAAGTGGGCGAGAAGATTCAAACATAAATTCTCCATGGATGAGCGTGCCTTCAGATTTTGAGGCCGAGTTGTTTTCATAGTTATGAGCGGGGCCAACATAAAGCTTTACGTCTTTGACTTTAGCTAGCTCAACAGATCTGTAATGCAAGACTTTGGCTCCCCAAAAAGTCATCTCTAGAAGATGATCATAGTTAAGTTCGGTAATTTTTTTTGCATGAGAAATCAATTTAGGATCAGCCGAGTAAATACTGCTCACATCTTTTAAAATTTCACAGCGCTCAGCATTTAAAAAAGCAGCC
>JBKBTW010000024.1:0-19785 GCA_046291245.1 Pseudobdellovibrio sp.
TTTTTGATCTAAGCTGTGCTCTTTAATTTTTTTAATAAGTGTTTCAACGCTTTCTTCACGTTGACCACCGCCAATTATTTCGCCATAGCCTTCTGTTGCTAAAAGATCTGACCCCATGGCATATCCTGCATCTTTAGGATCTTCTTTCATGTAAAATGCTTTTACTGCCGAAGGATAGTGATGCACGAAAACTGGTTTATCAAATTTAGATGAAATAATTGTTTCATCTGGCGCACCAAAATCATCTCCGATAATGAAATCTGGATTTTCTTTTTTAATTATTTCACAAGCTTCTTTGTAGTGTAAACGAGGGAATTGTCCTTTGATGGGCTCAAGTTTTGTGATGTCGCGCTCTAATACACGCAGCTCTTCAGCTTTGTTCTTCAAAACACGTTGTACGATATACTCAACAAACTGCTCTGCTAGATCCATGTTGTCGTACATATCGTTAAAAGCTACTTCTGGCTCAACCATCCAAAACTCAATCAAGTGTCGACGAGTTTTAGATTTTTCAGCTCTAAATGTTGGACCAAAGCAATAAACTTTACCAAAAGCACGGGCAGTAGCTTCCATATATAACTGACCAGATTGAGAGAGGTACATTTTATCGTCAAAATATTTTGTTTCAAATAAATTAGATGTTCCTTCGCACGCAGCAGGTGTGAAGATAGGAGCATCTGTTAATGTGAAGCCGCGACCGTCAAAAAAATCTCTGATGGCAGAAACAATCTCGTGTCGCACTCTTAGAATAGCGTGTTGACGTTTAGATCTTATCCAAAGATGACGATTTTCCATTAAGAAATCCGTACCATGCTCTTTTGGTGTGATAGGATAGTTTTCAGATTTACCAAGAATTTCGAAACTCTCTACACCTATTTCAAAAACATTTTCAAACTTAGGATGTTTGCGAACAGTGCCAACAACTTTAACTGATGACTCTTGTGTGATTTCATCAAATTGTTTAAACACTTCTGGACCGCAATCTTTTTCAAAAAACACACAAGGTACAATACCAGTTCCATCTCTTAACTCTAAAAATTTAACCTTTCCTGATGAACGAGTTTGGTAGGCCCAGCCTTTGAGCTCAACTTTTTGGCCAACTAGGTTTTTTAAATCTTCAATATAGTGACGCATGAGAAATCCTCTCTTAAATAAGAGCTAGAATTTATCATGTCTTTTTTTAATAGAACAAGAACTCTATTTGTGGCGCTTAGTTGATAAACTGCGGCGTGAATTCTTGTTATGACAGACTGCGTACAAGTACCGATTTATTGTGCACTTAGGATGTTTTTAAGTGCTTGAAAAGCTCTAAGGACGTTAATACGTCCGCGTGTACTGACTTGGAGATCATAATCGACGTCAACGGTGCTAAAAAGGGATTGTTTAATCTGAATACTCGTGGCTTGAGGAAACGCACTCCACAAAAGAGCAGCCGCTCCTGAAACCATGGGTGCAGCCATACTTGTGCCATCCATGGATTCATAGCCATTATTTGGAACAGTCGAAATTATATTTACGCCAGGGGCGGCGATATTGACAGTCTTATAACCTCTATTAGAAAAAGAGATTAAAAAATTATCGATTGTTGAGGCAGCGACATTCATTTGGTTTTTAAACATAAAAGCGGCGGGATAATTAGGTGAGACATCTAAATTTAAACCATCGTTTCCAGCAGCTGTTACAATGAGAATGCCTTTGTCTGACAAATCACCGATCGCGGATTTTAAATTTTGCACGCATGGAGCACCACCCCACGACATATTGATAACTTTTGCACCTTTTGCGGCAACAGCATTCATGGCTAAGATAGCATCACCTAATGAACCTCCACCTGAATTACCAATAAATTGTCCAGTAACAAGTTTAGCAGATGGAGCAACGCCCTCTACGGGTCCATACTGAGGATTTGCGGCAATAATTCCGGCAACGTGTGTCCCATGTCGATTTCTTGTGGGATCATTTGCTTCAGCATTAAATTTTTCGACTGATATCACATTGTGACTTAATTGAATGTGTGAGTTATCCACCATACTATCCACAACTCCCACAAGCACATTTTGTCCGTAATAACCTGAACTCCATAAAGCATCAGCTTTAATGTTGTATGGCCCCCAACTGACAACATTAGATTGAGATGTGTTGTTTGAAGAGTTTTGTTGAAGGGTGATTTGATAATCACGATCAACATGAGAGATAAAGTCTAAATTTTTATCGACGAAATTTTTTCTAAAATCTTCGTCTGTTTCACCAGAAGATGTAGTTTCTATTGAATAAGTACCATCTTCCCATTTAACAACGTAGCGATTAGCTAATGTAGCAGCTTCGCAATAGGCTAGGGCTTCCGTAGAAAAAACAGATTCACTGGTTTTTTGCTTGCTGCAAGATGAAAATAATATAATCCCTGTAATGACACAAATTGCTTTGAAATAATTCATAGCGCTCTTTTCCGGTCATCTTTGCAACATTATTATTGCATAGGGTGGTCTATATGATGACTCTTCAGAGGGCTTTTCGGTTAAATAGAAAATTTTATAAGTCTAAAATTTTTAATGAGAATTTTAAGCCATATAAAATCAAATGTAGTGAGAGATGTCTTTTTTGCAGACCCGACAAGAGTCTAGCTTTTGAGGATAACGTGGAGATACGCTTAGGGGCGATCTCCACGGGAAAGGGATTAAATTTTACTGATAAACTCTTTTAAAAAATCACAAAAACTTTTAGCGACTAATTTGGCTGTTTCAGTGACTTCATCGTGTGTTAGTTTTTGTGAGGAAATACCAGCAGCCAAATTAGTTATACAACTAACTGCGGCCACGCGTAATCCCATGTGATTGGCTGCGATCACTTCTGGAACTGTGGACATACCAACAGCTTTACCGCCCAAGGCTTTGAACATTCTGATTTCTGCAGGAGTTTCGTAAGTTGGGCCAGTAACGCCGATGTAAATACCTTTATGAAAAAATACTTTTTGTGCACGGAAAATTTTTTCTGAAAGCTCAATCAGCTCTTTATCATAAGCTTGTGTCATGTCAGGAAAACGAGGTCCAAGAGTTTTAATATTAGGTCCCATGAGTGGGTTGGTGCCCATCATATTGATGTGATCTTCGATAATCATAAAATCACCAGCTTTCATGCCATCACCGTAACCGCCAGCAGAATTTGTAACGATCAAAATTTCTATTCCTAAAGCAGCCATAACTCTTGTGGGAAACACAACCGTGTTCATATCATGACCTTCGTAGTAATGAAGTCGACCCTGTAAAACAACTAGAGGTGTACCATCGATATCACCCAAAATTAAATTGCCAGAGTGACCTTCAACCGTTGGGGGTATGAAGTGGGGCAAAGATTGAAATGGAAATGTTGTTTCTACATTCATGTGTTGAACGAAATGTCCTAAACCAGATCCTAAAATAACTCCGATTCGAGGTTTAACTTTAGATTGGCTTTTAATGAATGCGACTGTTTCAGTAATGTTTTGCACTGTGTTCATAAATTCCTTATTGAAGCACTTTCTTAATTAAAACATGAGCTTCTGGTTTTTGCGGTTTAATTTCAAAAGATTGATTTAAAGACTCTATAGCGGCTGAATAAAGAGTTTCATCATTGCCGTGTATTGTGTAAATAACTTCACCTTTTTTGACTGAATCACCAATTTTTTTATGAAATTCAACACCAGATAACGGATCGATAATGTCATCAGTTTTACTTCTGCCTGCCTTTAAAAGTAAGCCTGCAATACCAACTTTTTCTACGTTGAATGCTGAAATAAATCCGTCGGAAGGTGCTGTTAAAGTTGTACTTTTAGAAGAGTATTTAATCTCAGAAATTTTTCCATTTTGAATTGCGCACATTTTTTCAAAAACTAATAATGCTTTTCCAGAGACTAGACACTCTTTTGCCATGTTATAGGCTTCTTCTAGAGATTTTGTTTTGCCAGACATGTAAATCATTTGTGCCGACAACTGTAAAGATAACTCGCGAGTGTCTTCATAAAGATCATAGCCATCTGCTCCGATGTATGAAGCCCCTCTCATAATTTCAAGACACTCAAAAACTTCCCATGCATTTCCTGCGAAACGCCCCAAAGGTTGTTGCATTGAGGTAATCAGTGAAACAACTTTTTTACCATAACCTTGGCCAATGGCCATTAAGTTCTGAGCAAGTTCAGTAGCCTGATCCTCTGTTTTCATGAAAGCTCCTGATCCGAACTTCACATCTAAAACTAAGCCGTCAATTCCTTCCGCTAATTTTTTTGACATGATGCTGGCACAAATCAGCGGCAAGCTTTCAACGGTTGCTGTTACATCTCTTAAAGCATAGATTTTTTTATCAGCAGGACAGATGTCTTTTGTTTGGCCAATAAAACAAGTGCCGATATCACGAGTGATTTGAATAAATTTATCTAAAGATTGTTGAGTGTTGAACCCAGGAATAGCTTCCAGCTTATCAAGAGTGCCACCTGTATGGCCTAAACCTCGACCAGAGATCATCGGCACGTAAATACCACACGCAGCTACGATTGGACCTAAGATTAAACTCGTTTTATCGCCCACTCCACCGGTTGAATGTTTATCAACTTTAAATCCAGATAATTTTGATGTGTCGACAGTAATTCCTGAGTGAAGCATAGTTTTAGTTAAGGCCAGAGTTTCAGATGAAGTCATTCCATTAAAATAAATCGCCATTAATAAAGCTGACATTTGATAATCTGGAACAGAGCCTTGTGTATAGCCTAAAATGAATTCTGAGATTTCGTTTTCAGTTAGAGTTTCTTTGTTGCGTTTTTTCTTAATTATTTCTGCTGGTAACATGATTTAGTATCCTGACTTATCTAACGAAGTTTTATTTTCAACAATAGCCACTCCGGAACTTGTTCCCAGACGTGTTGCACCTGCTTGGATCATTTGAAGAGCTGTTTCAAAGCTGCGGATTCCACCACTGGCTTTAACTTGAGCTTTATTTTGGACGATAGATTTCATTAATTGCACATCAGCTTGAGTTGCGCCTCCACCACTGAAACCTGTAGAAGTTTTTACAAAATGAGCGCCTGCGTTTAAGCTCACTTCGCAAGCTTTGCGTTTTTCTTCTTCAGTTAAAAGATGTGTTTCTAAAATAACTTTTACGATATGTCCATTTGAGGCTAAAACGATATCTTTAATATCTTTTTCAACAAATGTCCAATTACCAGACTTCACGGCTCCAAGGTGTAAAACCATATCAATTTCTGAAGCACCTAGCTGTATAGCACGAGTTGTTTCGTAAGTTTTAGTTGAACTATCGCACACACCTAAAGGAAATCCCACGACAGAAGCTATTTTAACTTGGCTCCCACGAAGGATTTCTTTGCATGTTGAAATCATGGAAGAGTTCACACACACAGCAAAAAAATGGTGATGAAGAGCTTCTTCACAAAGTTTTTGAATTTGTTTTGTCGTTGTTTCTGGCTTTAAAAGCGTATGGTCGATGTACGACGCAATATCTTTCGGCATTAATGGAGTATTAGAGGTATTCATAGACAAAGCATTTTGACATTGTATTGAAAATGTCTCAAGTGAAATCACAATGAATACATCTGCCACTAAGTGACAAATGTATTTTTGTATTACTTTTTACTTTACTTTATGATGCTTTTTTAATTGGTGGGTTCATACTGCTTGGAGGTACGTCTTTACCTAAGAAGGCTTTAGCATCAGCATCAAGAATCAAGCCACGTTTTACAAGATCTTCTATTGATTTTTCGAATAAAACCATTCCTTGAGTGGCACTAGTCTGAATAATAGATGGAATTTGGTGATTTTTTCCCTCGCGTATTAAATTAGAAATTGCCTTAGAGTTTTTCATAATTTCAAAAGCGGCAACGCGTCCTTGTTTGTCTGATTTAGTGAAGAGGGTTTGCGCAACGACACCCTTCAATGATTCAGAAAGCATAGTTCTAATTTGTGATTGTTGTCCTGCCGGAAAAACGTCAATGATACGATCAATAGTTTTAATGGCAGAATTTGTATGAAGAGTTCCAAAAACTAAGTGTCCAGTTTCTGCGGCCGTAAGTGCTAATGATACAGTTTCTAAGTCGCGAAGCTCTCCGACTAAAATAATATCTGGATCTTCACGAAGTGCTGCTTTAAGAGCGTTCCCAAAAGATTTTGTATGTGCGCCCACTTCACGCTGATTCACTAAAGATTTTAAGTTGGGATGCACGAATTCTATGGGGTCTTCAACTGTGATGATATGACTTTCACGAGTTGCATTAATGTGTTGAATCATTGCAGCAAGGGTTGTCGATTTACCAGAACCAGTTGGACCCGTCACCAAAACTAAACCTCTATCGTGTTCAACGAGATCAATAATAGAAGATGGCAAATTAAGTTCTTGTGCTGATTTGATTTTTTCAGGAATTGTTCTAAAAACAGCTCCTAAACCTTTACGTTGCATGAAAATGTTACAACGAAAACGCCCGACGCCTTCAAGGAAATAAGCAAAATCGAGTTCCCACTTTTCAACGAAGGCTTTTTTTTGTTTTTCATTTAAGACTTCAAAAATAAGTCCTTGCACATCTTGGCTCGTCAGTTGTCTGTAGTTTAAGGGCGACATAATGCCATGAATACGTAAATAAGGTGGAGCTCCACTTGTTACATGCAGATCCGAAGCTTTTTGCTCAACCATTAGTCTGAATAAATCATCAATTGCAGCCATGACTCAACCTCACATTGCTTACTTTTGATATATTTAGTTTAATACATCATGATATGTATCGGTTTGATCAGATTTATAATTAACAGGAGATTGGTCTAGATGGCTGCTGAAATTCTTATTAATGTGCGACCATTAGAAACGAGAGTCGCGTACGTAGAAGCTGGAACATTAGTAGATATTAAAATTGAAAGAAAATCATCTCCTACTTGGGTAGGAACTATACATAAAGGTGTCATTACTCGTGTTTTACCAGGGATGCAGGCGGCCTTTGTAGATATAGGTCTAGAGAAAGCTGCATTTCTCTATGTGGGCGATATTCTTACGGATGAGGGTAAAGATTTCTTTCCAGATGAGGATGAAGACTCAAATGGAGATGATTCACGTGATGATTGCAGAACATCACGTGAGATCAAAACCCCTATTCAGGATTTAATCAAAGAGGGACAGCATTTAATGGTTCAAGTGGCGAAAGATCCACTGGGAACGAAAGGTGCACGCATCACAACTCATATTTCATTGCCTGGCCGAGTCGTTGTGTATATGCCATTTGTGAAGCATGTGGGAATTTCTCGTAAAATTGAAGATGAAAACGAAAAAGAGCGTTTAAAAAAACTCATCCAAAAAATCAATCCTTCTGGTGGAGTTATAGTAAGAACGGCAGCAGAAGGAGCTACGGAAGAATCTCTACGCGCAGATATAGATTATTTGGATCGTTTAGGTAAAGAAATTCAAAAAAATTACGAAAAAAGAAAAACTGCAGGCTTAGTCCATTCAGAGTTAGACGTAGAGCTTAGAGCTTTACGTGATTTGATGAATGAAGATGTATCAACAGTGTGGGTGGATGATGAAGAGGTTTATAAAAAAGTTTCTAAGTTTGTCACGCAGTTGATGCCTAAGTACAAACAGAACATCATCCTTTACAATGAGAAAAAACCTTTATTTGATTTATATGATATTGATCTAGAGATATCGCGAGCAACAGAAAGAAAAGTTTGGCTTAAATCCGGTGGCTATATTGTTGTCGATGAGGCTGAAGCTTTAGTGGTGATTGATGTCAATACAGGTCGTTTTGTAGGAAAAAAAGATCTTGAAGATACAATTTTAAAAACGAATCTTGAAGCTGTAAAAGAAATTGTTCATCAATTGCGCGTACGCAATGTCGGCGGAATTATTATTATTGATTTCATTGATATGGAAAAAGAGTCTCACCGTGAGCAAGTTTTAACGGCTTTAAGTGAAGAACTTAAAAAAGACCGTGTGCGCACAAATGTGATCTCTATGTCTGAATTAGGTTTAGTTGAGATGACGCGTAAGCGCATTAGACCAAGTCTTGTTAAAAAACTTTGTGAGCCCTGCTCGTATTGTGATGGTAAAGGATATATCAAACGTAAAGCTACAATCGCTAATGAAATATTCAGAGAAATTGAGCGTGAAGTGGGCTTATCTGAAAACTCAAAGAAAAACCTCATTGTGCACTGCCACGCAGATATTGTGGATTGGATATATGAGATTGAGAACGAAACCTTGGAGCAGTTGGAACGACGCTTTGGGCATTCGATTGCATTTAAGATTGAGACTAAATACCATCTTGAGCAGTATGAAATATTTGATAATTAGTTTTGTAGTTTTATTAAGTTTTAATTTAGCTTCAGCAAATGAACTTTTGCAAAATTACTGCCAGCAAACAGGCGGGCAGTACATCAATGAGTGGACATGTCCTAACTCGAAAAAAGTTCGTGATGGCGGATTTTGTGTTCAAACGAATTTTCAAGGTAAGAGCTTAGTCTTTAATGGCTGTACGGGAGCCCCTTCTGGATATGGAGAAAGGTTTTTTAGAGCCTGCATGATCCATGATTTTTGCTATCATAATGAACCTGCTGTAAGTGGTAAAAGTAAAGAAGAATGCGATTCAGATTTACTAAATAACATGCGTAAAGTTTGTGAGCAGACAGGCGGATCTTTGGGTTGTCGGTCTGCGGCTAGAGCATTTTATATGGCTGTATCAAGTGGCGGTAATTCAAGCTGGCAATGTGAAAAAAATAATGCTGTTTATCCAGATAAGTTAGAACAAATTCCTTAATTTTTTATTATGTAAGGTTAACAAGGAGAGTGCTTGCGATCCTACAAATGCAGACGCGCTCTAATAGATTAAAAATATTTTTCTCTCCAGAGATCTTTGACAAAAGTTTCTATGTAACTCAATTCAATAGCTGGAGATTTATTATTAATATCAAGTTTTGTGGTTTTATCTAAAGTTATAAGAAGGTGTCTTTTAAGAGGGTGTTTTTTTATAAATCTTTCAAGTGTGTAGGTATGATTAAAGTTAATGTTAGATGTAGCACGAACCTCTAAAGCGTATTCATTGTTAATAATGAAGTCGATTTTATCACCAGTGTAGTTGCTCCAAAACTCAATTTTTAAATCAGGTTTGCGATGTATTTTATAGGCTAATAATTCTAAAAGTAAGTAGTGTTTTAAGTTTTGTTCATATTTTTCATAGTCTGATTTATTCGGAAAAGAATCACTTAAGGCATTACAAAAACCAATATCGAAAAAATAAAATTTAGAATTCACTGTGGATTTGTTTTTTGAAGAAATTGATGTCGATTTAATCTCATGTACGATATTTAAATCTTTTAGATAACGAAAGTATTCCCTGACTGTACGGGAAGGAACATCACATCTTTTAGCAATTTCTTCGTAGGAGATCGGTAGACCATTGTAAAGAGCTGCTGTATTTAAAAACCTAGAAAAGTTTTCAATTTTTCTGATTTTGGCGTTTGGAACAAGGTCTTCTTGAAAAAGTAAGCCTACGTAATTGCTGAGTAAAAACTCTTTATTGTCTTTATTTAATAAATGCGGAAGTGAACCATATTTTATAATTTCATCTAAGTTAAAATGTTCGCGGAGCTCTGGATAGCAAAAGGGCAAGAGTTCAATAAGTTTAAAGTTAAGCTTGGGATATTGTTTTAGAATTTTGTTAAAAAAACCACAATGTGTTGCTGTTAATATAAAATGAATATTTTGTTGTGTATGTATTGTCTGAATTTGTTCCAGAAGCGATGGCAAAAGATGAATATTATCAATAGCAATTGTTTTAGCATTAAACGGCAAAATAGTTTGAATTATATTTTTTTGAAAAGTTAGTTTTCTAAATGTATCAGAGTCCTGCAGGTCTAAGTATAAATCCACCTCAACATCTTTCAAATAAGAAGTTTTACCCACTTTTTTAGGGGCGATGATAAAGATATTTCTATTTAAGGAGGCCTTTAAGGGAGGGGCGATCCTTTTTATATGGAAAAAATCCATATAAAGAATAAAACATAAATTTATAAAAATGGCAACATAAATAAGTATATTAAATAATAAAACTATTCATAATGCTAATATTATAAATATAAACTAATATATAGCATTTAAAACAAATAGAAAGGTTAAAACATAAATTGATCTTTTAAAACAGTGTGGCAGAATGGCCTTCTGCTGATAAACAACAAATAGCCCTTTAAGCTTAGTGTTTGACAGGATGAGTTGTGGTAGTTTAAGCAGTGTTTTATATAAGTCTTTGAAGGAGATCATTATGTACGCAATTATCAAAACAGGCGGCAAACAATATAAAGTGCAAGCCGGTGACGTTTTGCAAATCGAAAAAGTAGAAAAGGACCTAGGGTCTGAATTTACTATTGATGAAGTTTTATTTGTTGGTGGAGACAAAGCACACGTTGGCGCTCCATTAGTAAAAAATGCTAAAGTGACTGTTGTAGTGACTAAGCAAGCTAAGACACGTAAAGTTATCGTGTTTAAGAAAAAGCGTCGTCAAGGTTACAGAAAGTTTGCAACTCATAAGCAAAATTTTACAGAAGTTTTTGTAGCTTCAATTACTTCACCAGATGGTCAAGTTTCTAAAACTGATGCTAAACCAGTTGTAAAAGATATGACTGCAATCAGAAAAGAAAAAATCCAAACTAAAGTAGAAGACAGCCGTGCACGTGCAGAAGCAGGTGTTGGTTTAGGTCGCGCAGCAGCTCAAACTCCAGCTCCAAAAGCGGAGAAGGCAAAAAAAGCTCCTGTGAAAAAAGCTGCTCCTAAAAAGAAAGCAGCAGCAAAAAAAGCTCCTTCTAAGCGCTCAGCTAAAACAGCTGCAAAAAAGGCGACTAAAAAAGTAGCTAAAAAAACAACAAAGTAATTAATTAACTTTTAAAATACGGAGAGTATACAATGGCAAGTAAAAAAGCTGGTGGTAGTACCAAGAACGGACGCGATTCGCAGTCCAAAAGATTAGGTGTTAAAAGATTTGGCGGTCAGTTAGTTCAATCTGGCACAATTATCGTTCGCCAACGTGGAACTAAATTTCACTTAGGTAACAATGTTAAAATGGGTCGTGATCATACGATTTATTCAATCATTGAAGGTTTAGTGAAGTTTGAAAGATTTTCTAAAGAAAAATTCAAAGTCAGCGTATATCCTAAAGCGGTATAACTGATACTTTACAGAAAAATCTTATAAAGGGAGCCCTAAGGCTCCTTTTTTATTGAAAAAATTATCTTTAATTTAAGAAGTTTGTCTAACCCCTATAAGAATGAGGTGCAAACTTATCTTATTAATTGTATAGAGTTTAAGTGTATAGACATTGAATATGCAGAGTCTTATATTTTGTTCCCGGACTAAACTATCGAGTAAATTATGAAATTTGTTGATGAAGTTAAAATTAGTGTATCCTCTGGCCGAGGTGGGCCAGGAGCTGTGACATTCAGAAGAGAATCTTTTGCTCCTCGCGGTGGTCCGGACGGAGGCGATGGTGGTAAAGGTGGAGATGTAATTTTCCGCACGACCAAACATATAAACTCTTTAGTCGATTATAAGCCGTATAAAAAGTATTCCGCACAAAATGGCCAACCAGGAGCATCTTCGAACTGTTCTGGTGCTAATGGTGATGATTTAATTATGATTGTGCCTGAAGGTACGGTTGTGCGAGATGCAGAATCTAATGAAGTGATTTACGATTTAACAAATTTAAATGAAGTTGTGTTTTTAAAAGGTGGACGTGGAGGAAAAGGAAACGCTTTCTTTAAAACCAGCGTTAATCAAGCGCCTGAACACGCTCAGCCAGGTGAAGATAACGAAGAGCGCGAAATTATTTTAGAGCTAAAGTTAATCGCAGATGTTGGGATTATTGGTTTTCCAAATGCGGGCAAATCGACGTTAATATCAAGAATATCAGCGGCTAAACCTAAAATAGCAGATTATCCATTTACTACTCTTACGCCACAGCTAGGTGTTGTTAAGGTTGGGGATTACAGCAGTTTTGTTGTAGCAGATATTCCAGGTTTAATTAAAGGCGCTCATTTAGGTGTAGGATTAGGCATACAATTTTTAAAACATATTGAGAGAACAAGTTTGTTTGTCCACATTGTGGACGTATCAGGCATGAGTGGACGTGATCCAGTTCAGGATTATTTAGATATTAATTTAGAGATTCAAAAGTATGATGAATTGAATCAAGATAAAGATGGTTTTTTCCCATTGTCTGTTCGTGAGCAAATTGTTGTTTTTAATAAAATCGATTTACTGTCAAACGATCAAATAGAGAAACTTAAACAAACGTTTAAGAAAAAATTCGATATCACTCCGTATGCTATATCTGGTGTTACAGGTAAAAACATAAATGAATTATTAACTAGCATAGCAGAAAAAGTATTAGCGGCTAAGAACAACACAGAAGAAATAGAAAAAGTATAAAGGTGCTAAAATGAAAATTGGAATATTCGGAGGAAGCTTTAATCCTCCCCATAATGGTCATGTAAATAGTTTAACGACAGTTCAGAAAAAAATGGGTTTTGATAAAATTCATATTATACCGAACAGTCAAAACCCTTTAAAAGTACCCACTGAGGCTCCATCTGCCGAACACCGTTTAGAAATGGCTAAGCTGGCTTTTTCAACTTATGGTTCGGCATTTTATGTGGATGATGTTGAATTAAAACGTGGCGGAAAAAGTTTTACGATAGACACAGTTAAAGAATTGCGCAAGCAATATGACGCTAAAAACCTATATCTCATTATAGGTGCAGATAATTTTGAACAGTTCTCAAGTTGGAAAGATTATAAAAATATCTTAGAAGAAGTAAATTTAGTTGTAACTACACGTCCAGGATACCAAATACCAGAAACAGAAGATGAGTTTCCGGATTATCTAAATGGGCTTATTGCTGAGAGTGATTTTGGAGCCGTCGAATTAACAACAGGTAGATCTATAGAGTTTATCACTTTGCAAGATTTAGATATCTCTTCTTCAGAGTTACGTAAAAAACTTAGAGTAGGTCGTCCTGTCGAAAAGTATTTGCCACTCTCTGTGGAAAGTTACCTTAAAAAGAATTCTCTGTATCAAACAACAAATAAAAAGATCAATGATTATGAAAAATTCACTGAGTTTTGTGCGCAAGTTTTGTTTGATCGTAAAGCTATAGCTGTAAGAGGGTTTGATATTAAAACAATTTCAACGACAACAGATTATACTTTAATTGCCTCGGGTACGAGTACTCGGCATGCATCTTCGATAGCGGAAAACTTAATTTTGGCTGTTAAAGATGAGTTCAATATTTATCCACAAGCTGTGGAAGGGGTAGATGAGGGCCGTTGGGTTGTTGTAGATTATGGACCTTTGATCATTCACTTATTTTATGATTTTGTACGTCAAGAGTATCGTTTAGAAGAGCTTTGGAAAGACGGTAAAGAGTTTGTTTTAAAAGACAAGGCTATTAATTCGTAATCATGAGAACCGTTCTGTTTGACTTTAAAACAGCTAAAGAAGAATGGTTTGATATTGCTTCTGCCACATATGTCAGAAAAATAAGTGCCTTTGTAGATTTTCAAATTATTTCGTTAAAGTCGCCAAAATCAGATCGAGAGGATTCTGTTGCTAAAAAAAAATCGGAATCCGAAGAGCTTCTTAAAAAAATAACCGCCGATGATTATGTTTTCCTGTTTGATGAAAAAGGTAAAACTTACGATTCGATTGCATTTTCCAAACAAATAGAATTAGCACAAATGTCAGGTAAAAAGCGCATGGTTTTCATAATTGGTGGAGCTTTTGGTGTAAGTGAAGAAATTAAAAATAGATCACAAGTTAAAGTTTCACTATCCAGCATGGTCATGAATCATTTAGTGGCCGAAACAGTCGCTTTAGAACAAATTTACAGAGCGCACACAATTTTAAAACGGATTCCGTATCACAATATATAAGTAGTGAGGACTAATTTAAATACGGTACTTGCATAAAGAATGCATCTGAATCAAGGCATGATTTTTTATAATGTTCGTAAGTTTCTCTCGATTCTATTTAATATTAATTGTCTTCACTGTGGATCATTAGTTCCTTTAGCCACTTCGCACTGTAAGTTATGTCAAGATAACCTCGATCACTTTTACAAAGAAGAACCAAATCTCAAAACTATAAGCTTTCAAAATCAATTGGATGATGAACATTATAATTTTTCTTACAAGAAGTTGAGTTATTCGTATAGATATTTGTATGTCTGGCCTGATGCCGGTGCCGATATGGTTTCGAATTGGATCTATTTTTTAAAATCTTCACTCAGTGCGCAGGCATGGTTAGGGATTGCGAATGTCTTTATAGAGCATCTATTTTTTCTTTTAAAAATTCAAAGCAGCATGCACACTCAAATTTGTGATAAAAAAATAGTGTTTATTCCCGTTCCTAGCAGCACGAACAGAAATCACTCTGTTTATTTGGCGCGAGGTTTAGCTCAGCAGTTACCTCAAGGCTCGTACAGTGAACTTTTAATGAAGGATCACGTTTTTCCAGAAGAAATTAGTAGTGCACAAAAGTTCAAAAATAGAAGAGATCGCCTTCAGAAGGCGTTTAAAATTAATGAACAATTTACACATCATTTAAACAAAAAGGATATGGTTGTTATTGTGGACGACGTAATGACGTCAGGCGCCTCCTTTTTAGCTGCATATAATGCGTTATATCCGCTAATAGATGAAGGTGTAAAAATAGAGTGTTGGGCGGCCTTTTATAGACCTAGACCTCAAGAATGAACGTTAAATCTCGTTGTTGAAATGTAGAGCTTCTGTTATAAAAACAAAATGGGAAAAAACAATTTATTATATACATCACTAAGTGTTTTTACATTCTTGCTTTCATTTAACTTACAAGCAAAAAAATCAGAAGCTAAAATAGATCAGGATATAAACAAAGCACAAACAATCATGGGTAAATACAGCGTCGCTGGTGGCGTTGAGGTTGGCCTTAACATGACAACTGAAAAAAAAGTATTGGGAACAAAAACAAATAATAAAGGTAAAATTATTTATCAATCAGGCAGGTTTAATTTAACTGTTGAGGGAGATAAAAAATCAGAAATGGTTTATGATGGCAAAAAAGCTTATTTAATTTCTTATCCAGACATTGAGTTAGACCCAAAAGGAAAAAGAAAAATTATCGTGTTAAAAGAAACGGATCGCAGTCAGGTAGGAATTTTGCTAAACTTGATGGAAAATCCAAAAAAATATTTCAGTGAGTTTAAAATTACGAAATTAGAAAATAAAAACGATATTTTAAAATTAAAATTAGAAGATAAAAATAAAAAAATAAAAAAGCCAATCACTCTAACATTTGCATTAAAGGGTGGGTACTTGAAATCACTTAATTATTTAGATGATGTTGATTCAGTTATTAGTGTTGATTTAGAAAGCCCTGTATTTCCTAAATCGATTTCTAAAAATGTTTTTAAATACAATGCACTCAAAAATGATGAGGTTATAAGACAATGAGCCAAACAAATAAAACTAACAATGTTTCTGAAAATCGTAAAAAGGTTCATTTCATTAGCTTAGGTTGCCCGAAAAACTTAGTTGATAGCGAGATCATGGCAGGTACTTTAATGAAAGACGGTTATGATGTTGTAGCTGATGCAGAAGATGCAGATACTGTCGTAGTTAACACGTGTGGGTTTATTGAAGATTCCAAGAAAGAGTCTATTCAGCGTATATTGGATATGTCTGAATTAAAAGAGCAAGGACAAATCAAACGAGTTGTCGTAGCCGGCTGCTTAACTCAACGTTACAAAGATGACTTAGTTGAAGGACTTCCAGAAGCAGATTTATTTGTAGGAAGTGGTGAGTTTCAAAACATATCTAAAATCTTGAAAAATCATGAACTTGGAGATAAGAAAAAAACTTTCTTTAATTTACCCACTTATTTACAAGAAGAATCAACTCCACGTGTGAATTCACAACCAAGACATAGAGCCTATCTTAAAATATCAGAAGGATGCATGAAGCGCTGTGCTTTTTGTGCCATACCGCTAATTCGTGGAAATTTACAGTCACGAACGATTCAAAACATTGTGAATGAAGCCAAAATATTAGCTGCAGGTGGTGTTAAAGAGCTTATTATCATCAGTCATGACTTCACGGATTACGGATGGGATTTAAGACGAAAAAATCCTGATGCTAAAGAATCTCCAGTAGAGTTATTACGAGCATTAGCAGAAGTAGAAGGTATTGAGTGGATAAGATTACTGTATTTATATCCAGATGGAATAACTCCGGAACTTGTTGATTTAATGAAATCAAATAAAAAATTCGTTAAATATTTTGATATGCCTTTACAGCATATTAATAATGACGTTCTTAAACGTATGAATCGCAAGATGACACGTGAAGAGATTACAGACGCCTTAAACCGTATTCGTACAGAAATTCCTGATGCGGTTATCAGAACGCAATTTATCGTAGGATTTCCAGGCGAGACAGAAGAAAACTTTGAAGAGCTTTTAAAGTTTGTGGCAGAACAGCAATTTGATCGCGTAGGGTGTTTTCAGTATTCACCGGAAGAAAATACTCCGGGTGGTAAAATGACTGATCAAGTAGATGATGCTGTTAAACAGTATCGTTACGATGCTTTAATGTCTGTGCAACAAGATATTTCATCCCAAAAGCACAAGGCTTTTATTGGTAAAACTGTTGATGTTCTTGTAGAAGGATACAGTGAAGAAACAGAACTTTTATTGCAAGGTCGAACTTCACAGCAAGCTCCGGATATAGATGGAGTTGTTCTTATTAATGATGGTCAGGCTCAAGCAGGAGATATTGTTAAAGTACTTGTGACAGAAAGTATGGAATACGATCTTATCGGCGAGATTGTCGAAGCATAATAAAACAAATATATTAAAAACTAACGATTATTGCATTTCTGAATGGCTTGGTAATAATCGTTAGATATTTTAACTTTGGCATTTTCCAGTGTTTGGTACGCAGATCTAAAAAATCGCATAGCTGATTTATCTATTTTACAAGCTTTTACAAAATAATTTAAAGCTTCTTGATAATTTTGCTTTTGGTAATAGGTTAAAGCCAATCCGTTAAGTGCTCGAGGGGATTCATTATTTTCTTCGAAAGATTTTTTGTAAAATTCTAACGTTTTATCATAATCGTTTTTCAGAGCATATATTTCGGCTAAACAACTGAATGCAAACTCAGTCGGTTTTAGAGAAATACTTTGTAAAAATAGTTTTTCCGCTTTATCTAAATTTTGACTTTCTCTTTCGGAAATTCCTAAATACGTGATAGGGTCAGGGCTTTGAGGATTTGCCTTTATGGCTTGATTGCATGTTGTAATTGCATCCGTGTGGTTAGAGTCTTCTACCTCTAAAGCGCAAAGTTGTTGAATGAGAACAGTATAATTTGATTTATCTAATTTGATAACATCTTGTAGGGCACTTTTAGCTTCAAATAAATTACCGGCCATTTTGTAGGCTTTCACAGCTTCTAATAAAGCCAAAATATCTTCTGGTTTATCAGCTAAATATTTTTCTAGTATCGCAACGGCCGAACGATAGTTTTTTTGAAAGTAAAATACCCTGCTTTCCAAGACAGTTTGTTCAGAATTGGTAAAATGCGATTTTTCAAGAGCTAAAATGCGTTTAGCATCAGTGAATTTCTTTTGTTCGAGTATTGAATTAAAATAGATTTCAAAGTTTTTATAATTTTTTTCAGCATTGTATTTTTCAAGAAGTTTTTGTTCTGATGCTTTGGCGTTTTCGGTTGACAAGATTTTACTTTGGTCTTCAGGCGAGCGACAAGTTGATTGGTACTCCTGATATTTAGCATTTTTTCTACTTTTATTTGAATTTGCTCGATTGTTCGATTGTGAAATAATATCAAAAATACTTAAGTTTGAAGTGTTACCTCGATTGGAAGAGGGTTCTGGCGGGACATTAGTCTGGGGTGTGGTAGACTCTGTGTTAATGGGCATGGATGTTTGCTGAGTATTAGTTGGTGTTTGAGCCAATACAAATCTCATATTGAAACAGAAAAAACAAAATAAAGTTTGGATTAGAATTAATTTAGTCATCTCACTTTTACCCTTTTTATCTATCTTCCGATAAGTATTTAGGTGAAACAAGTTTCTCGAATTAAAACAAGACGAATGTTCTTAATCGAACAAAATGGCGGCCAAGCTGTAGTTGAATACATGCTTGTGGTGGCCATTGCTGTTTCTATTATCATTGCACTTAAAGGAACTTTCAAAAAGTTTGGAGATTTTACTCATAATTATTTAGGAGCTTATACGACATGTTTAATGGAGTATGGAGAATTGCCAAGTTTAGGAATCTCGGATGCAGATTTTAAAACTCATTTATCAGACGGTAAAACTTGTAATACGCAATTCGGAAGTTTTTCTTTAGCTTCAGGTAGACCTCCATTGTCTAGCTCTTCTACCAATAGTGCCAATAATAAAAATTCACAAGGCGGCAACAGTAATTCGGCTGCCAATGAAGCTGGTGGCTCTGGATCTGCTAATAGAAATGCAGATAGTAAAAAAAATTCAGACAATCCTAGGTTTTCATCAAGCAGCTCACCTTATAGCAGCGGTATGATGTCGCGCAGTGGCGGTAAAGGAACAGCTGACGGAGCGAGTAGTGTAGCTGGTAAAACTAAAATTATTGAAGATGAATCCTTAGAGGAAGGTGGTGACACTGGACGTGGTCGTGGACGCCAAACACGAACAATCTATCGTCAGCGCCAGCGTTATAAAGCTGTAACTGGTAAAATGGCTGAGGAGTTTAATAAATCTGCTAATAGGGCTGATAAACGTGCACCAGCCAGCAAAACTATTGCAAAGAATGAAGATGGAAATGGAATCAGGCCTCGCACGAACTTGGTCAAAGTTCCTGAATCTAGTATGAAAATCACCGAACAAAAAGCAGATGAGGGTTGGACGTTTGGGAATTTTTTAAAATGGATAATGATTATAGGAATAATCATTGCGATAGTGATATTCTTCGGGGGACAAATTCTTAATTACTCAAATTCAGACAGCTAGTTTTTTGATCATTATAGAATATTCAATTACTCATTTCATGATTGAAACTTTTTAAAAGATGGAAAATAAAGGTCTCTCTTGTTCTTAAGAGGGGCTTAAGTTGGTTGAAATTTTCAATATCCAAAAACCTAGAGTGTTTACATATTCTGATGCAAAGAATATTTTACCGTTAATTTACAGAATCACAGAAGAGTCCAGTAAACAGGTCAAATACTTTATGGGTTGTTTAGAGGCTTTGCCTGACAAAGAAAGTGCAACATCTTTAGACTTACAAAATCGAATAAATGAACATATTGAACGTTGGCAAAATAAGTTAGAGCGCTTAGGAGTTAAGCCAAAAGGTCTATGGCTGGCTGACTTTGATAATGGCGAAGGCTATTATTGCTGGAAATACCCTGAAACTCAAATAATGTATCGTCATGGCTACCAAGATGGCTTTACTGGGCGTATTCTGATAGAGCAGAATACTGGTGAGCTCAGTAAAGAGGTATTTCATGAGAATAGCATTAGCCCAAATTAATCCACATGTAGCTAACTTTGAGTCGAACACTCAAAAAATCATAGATAACATTACAACACTTGCAGAAAAACGTGCAGAGTTGATTGTTTTTCCTGAGGCGGCTTTATTTGGTTACCATCCATTTGATCTTTTAGAGCGCGAGCAGCTTGTTTTAGAACAAGAAAAATACTTAAAAAAAATTATTAAATCTATTCCCAAAAACGTACATGTTCTT
>JBKBTW010000025.1:0-19692 GCA_046291245.1 Pseudobdellovibrio sp.
ATCAATGGCTTAAAGACATTTAATTGATTACCGCGGACATCAGAATCAAAAGAAAGCTCTATTTGTCCTACATTTGTTGCACCCACAAAGACAGCTCCAACTAAGCCACGTTCCGTTTTAATCTCCACGTACACTCTTTCATTGATTGAAAAGAGCTCATGAATATTATCCGTAGACCAGTTATTAACAGGCCATAACGCTCCTGGTATATGCACGACTTTTTGAATCACGCCAGAGACAGGAGAATGAACACGATGATAATCCGTAGGGCAAAGATAATAAGTTAAAAATTGTCCTAAATCGTATTTTTTTAAACCTTCGCTGTCTGCAATGAAGTCATTAACGTTGTATGTCTTTCCCTTAGCTTGAATGAGCTTTCCATCGGTAATCGTATCAGCTTGCGTGATGACGGAATCCGCTGGATGATAGGCCCAAGTAAACCCTAAAGGACGAGCACCCGTTTTAAGTTTACGTACAAAGAAATCTCCTAAGGATGTGTATTCGCTGACAGGTTTTTCAGCTTCATTTAAATTAATATTATAATATTTGGCAAAAATTTTAATAAGAGGTGTCCAAATAATTGACGGAAGTGGAAGATGTACAATCTTTCCGACAATGTAGCTTAAGTGATTTTTAGGTAAGAAATGTGTTATTGCTGACATAGGATTAGTCTGCTATAAAAGCCACCTAATGTCGAAGATTTTCAAAGATATAAAAATAAAAATTGATGATGACCTTGAAAAGCAGCTTGAATGGCTAATGCCTAAGCATGGGGAATACCGTATTTTGAGAAAGTCTGTCGATGCACGTCAAAAACACTCACCGCATTTTGTTTACACAATCGAAGTTGCCGATGAAAATGAAATTTTAAAACTTGAAAAATTTGAATTAGAAAAAATATCCCAAGAGCGTCTCCAATCCTCAACTCATTTTCAAAAACCTATTGTTGTGGGCACCGGACCTGCTGGACTATTTGCAGCGATTCGTTTAGTTGAACGTGGCATTCCTTGTTTACTTTTTGAAAGAGGCTCTGAATCGGCTGAACGCATCAAAGGCATTAATAAATACTGGCGCTATGGAGAATTAGATCCTAAAAACAATGTTTGCTATGGAGAAGGTGGCGCTGGTTTATACTCAGATGGAAAACTCATTACACGTATCAAGTCACCCCACATTCCCTATGTCCTCAATAGACTTGTGCAGTTTGGAGCCCCTGCAGAGATCCAGTGGCTCTCAAATCCGCACGTAGGATCTGATAAAATCCGACGTGTTATTCCGAAAATAAGAGATTACTTAAGAGCTAACGGCTGCGAAATTCATTTTGATTCAAAAGTTGAAAAACTGATTTATGGCAAAAACTCATTAGGACAAAAATCCATCGAAGGCGTTGAAGTTACAACTCAAGCTGGATCGATTACTCGATACCGCTCAGACAACGTTATACTGGCTACTGGTCACTCCGCCGAAGATATGCTTATGCACCTTTTAGAATCCAATGTACATATTGAGGGTAAATCATTTGCAATGGGTCTTCGTATCGAACACCCACAGAAATTGATTAATCAGATTCAATATCGGGAATTTTCAGAGCATCCAAAACTTGGTTCCGCTAATTATAAACTCGTACATCATGATGATAAATCTGGAGTCGGTGTTTACAGTTTTTGTATGTGCCCTGGCGGATATGTTCTATCAAGCGGCACCGAAAAAGATGGCCTTGTTTGCAATGGTATGAGCAATTTCAATAGAAACTCTGAATTTGCAAATGCTGCAATTGTAGTTAGTATTCAACACGAAAAACTATTTGGAAACGACTTATTAGGTGGCATGAAGCTACGTCGTGAGTTAGAAACTCGCGCATATAATTCTGTTATCGAAAATAAAGGAACTAAAGAACTGCCAGCACAGAATCTAGTTTCATTTTTAAATAAATCATCAAAAAATATTTTAAGAAAAACATCATCTCCATCTGGAGCATTGCCGATTAGATTAGACCAACTTTTACCAAATTTTATGTTTCAAAAAATATCAGAGGGTTTAAATAATTTTAATAAAAATATGAGAGGATTCATTACTGAAGAATCTCAACTTTATGGTGTAGAATCACGAACATCATGTCCATTAAGAGTAACTCGCGATAATGAGTCCTTAGAAAGTCTTTCACATCATGGATTATACCCTTGTGGAGAAGGTGCAGGATATGCTGGTGGTATTACTTCAGCTGCTGTTGATGGAATTCGTTGCGCTGATAAAATTTTTGATAAACTAAAATAAATTATTTCGTTTTAATATATTGTTGAATTTTATTTCTAAAAATAAAACGCCCCATTTGCATTGACTCATGATCAACTGTTTGCCCATGATTTACATAAAGTGAAAACTCAAAATCTGACATTTGTGAATTTTTAATACCAAACTCAGAATTTACGTAAGTTGATACTCTCTGTAAAACATCATTCGCCGATGCTTTATCCTGCTGTAAAGCATCGTATTTACTTAAATTTAAAGCATAGCTATATAACTTGCGCATAAACAAATTGGATTTTAATTGCGGATGATTTCTCCAATCAGGAATAATAGAGCGAATTTCACCGTAGTTCAACTCACTCAATGTTAAAAGTTGATTTGATTCTAGTTTGATATCATAAAAGTGATATGGATTTTTTGATTGTATTTTAGCTTTAAAATAAACATCTAAAACTTCTTTATAGGATTCTACTAACTCAATCCCTAAATCTTCTACTCTTTCAATGTAGGCCCTTCTAAATTCAGCTTCATTTTTAAATAAACGTGCTGAGTTTTGGTGAGAGACAAAAAGCGCGCTACACATGTTTGATGTATTTGCAGATACACGATCTACCAATAAACTAAGTGCTAATAGAGTAAATATAAAGTTAAAAATTCGTTTCATATTGAGACTACCTTTGCTTTATTATTTACAGTCTCAATAATCAGGCCAAAACATTATGAAAACACTAAGGAAGAAACGTCCATCTCAGCTTCAAGCTTCATTTTCTCAATAAGCTGATCTTTCTCTTTCCATATTTGATTGACCCAATTTTGAAATTTTTCACGATATACTGGATCATTTTCATAATCACCATTTCTCAAATCACTTGGAATTTCTCGCACTTGTGTATGAACATATACTTTTTTAATACGTCCACTTAAAAAATTCCAAAACGAAAGTTTAGCTTTTGGTGACTCATGGTAGTATATTGTCACATCAACCATAGATTTAATACGATCACCCATCACATTTAAGGCGTAAGCTATACCACCCGATTTAGGCTTTAGTAAGTTTTTATACGGTGATTTTTGCAGCAACTGCTTTGATTTTTTAAAACGAGTTCCCTCTAAAAAATTCATGATAGATACCGGCTCTTTTTTAAATTTTTCACACGCTTTTTTCGTTATCTCTAAATCTTTACCTTTATATTGCGGATTCTTAGCTAAAAACTCTTTACTATATCTTCTCATAAATGGAAAGTCTAAAGCCCACCAGCACAATCCAATAATTGGAACATAAATTAATTCCTTTTTTAAAAAAAATTTTAAAAAAGGAATTTTATGATTAAAAGCCTTCTGTAAAACTAAAATATCAGCCCACGATTGATGATTTGAAACTACTGTGTACCAGTTTTCGTACTTTAAATCTTTCAAGCCTGTTACTTTATATTCAGTTTTTTGCGTTAATTTTAAAGAAAAATTATTAATATCAATCCACTTTTCTGAAAACCATATAAGTATTTTTGATATGAATGTTTTTAAACTTTCGATAGGAATTAATTTTATTAAAGCCAACCACAGTACAGGTATGCTGATAAAAAATGTATTGATGCTGATGACAAGATAACTAAAAATCCCTTTGAATGGATACGGTATATACTTTAACATCATGAACCTCAGTTTAAGATTTTACCTCTAAAGTTTATTTTACACGGTTTTATCTAAAAACAATAGAAAACTCAATATATTGATGTAGAGCGTTTACTCTTATGCTTCTATAGGCGTTTTATTCATTTTAATAGGATTAATGACTTTAAGAATTATTTACTTACAATCGAAAAATACAACAAAGCTCCATTTATAACAAAATCACCCGCCATATGTTTGAATAACAACTCGATGAATACCATCTACTCCATGGCGTACATCTTTATGATGTGCGCATCCTACTAGAAAACCTGAAACTAACACAAAAATAGCTATTTTTTCATAATATTTCTCTCTCTATTTTATAAATTACGCCTGTATTGACCACCTACTTCATACAAAGCTTGCGACATCTGATACAGCGTACAATATCTCGCAGCACTCATAAGAGCTTCAAAGATATTTCCACCGCTCAAACAAGCTTCTTTTAGTTTTTTAATTTCATGATCAATTTGAACTTTGTTTGCAGATTGAACATTCTTAACCTGATTTAATTGGTGATTTTTTTCTTCCGTAGATGCACGTGCTAACTCAATTTTAGGTGGAATATAACTCGGATCTAATGTTTTTGGATCAATAAATGTATTTACACCTATAATGGGTAACTCACCACTGTGTTTAAGGTGCTCATAATACATAGACTCTTCTTGAATTTTAGAACGTTGATACTGCGTTTCCATAGCTCCTAAAACGCCACCCCGCTCACTTAAACGCTTGAACTCTGCAAGAACAGCTTCCTCAACTAAGTCCGTTAATTCTTCTACGAAGTAACTACCCTGATTAATATTTTCATTTTTACTTGCACCGAATTCACGATTAATAATCATTTGAATAGCCATCGCACGACGAACTGATTCTTCCGTAGGAGTTGTAATCGCCTCATCATACGCATTCGTGTGAAGCGAGTTACAGTTATCATTTAAGGCGATTAAAGCCTGCAATGTTGTGCGTATGTCATTAAAATCAATTTCTTGAGCATGTAATGATCTACCTGACGTTTGAATGTGATATTTAAGTTTTTGCGAGCGATCGTTGGCTTTGTATAAATCTCGCATGGCTACAGCCCAAATACGACGAGCCACGCGTCCTAAAACCGTGTATTCAGGATCAAGACCATTGCTAAAAAAGAAACTTAAATTTGGTGCAAAATCATCAATATTCATTCCGCGTGCTAAATAATACTCTACAAAAGTAAATCCATTGGAAAGCGTAAAAGCGAGCTGACTGATCGGATTAGCACCCGCTTCAGCAATATGATATCCGGAAATACTCACGGAGTAAAAATTACGGACATTTTTCTCAATGAAAAATTGCTGGATATCACCCATCATTTTAAGTGCGAAATTAATTGAGAAAATACACGTGTTCTGACCTTGGTCTTCTTTTAAAATATCAGCCTGAACCGTACCGCGCACTTGAGACAATGTTTTAGAGGCAATATCTCTCCATTCTGCCTCTGTTAATTTACGATTTAAGTCCTTTTCTTTTAACTCAACTTGTTGATCTATTGCTGTGTTAAAATAAAAAGCAAGCATCATTGGCGCGGGTCCATTGATCGTCATGCTCACAGATGTATTCGGGTTAACCAAATCAAATCCAGCATAGAGCTTTTTCATATCATCTAAACAACATATACTCACGCCAGACTCACCAACTTTGCCGTATATATCGGGACGCGTATCAGGGTCTTGTCCGTAAAGGGTTACAGAATCAAAAGCCGTTGAAAGCCTGTGGGCTTTTTCTCCCTTACAGAGATAGTGAAAGCGTTTGTTCGTGCGCTCGGGTGTGCCTTCTCCAGCAAACATACGTTTAGGATCTTCATCAGCACGTTTTAAAGGAAACACTCCTGCTGTATATGGGAATTCCCCCGCGACATTTTCCATTTTCAAGAAAATAAACCGATCTCCCCAATCTTTGTATGAAGGTAAAACAATTTTTCTAATTTTTGTTCCGCTTAAAGATGTCGACACTAAGCTTTGTCTGATTTCTTTATCACGAACTTTAAAAATCAACTCATCCTGAGAGTAAATACGTTTTAACTCATCCCATTTTTTGAGAGATTCGATTTCCTCTGTCGTAAAACCTTCAAGATACTGTTGTTTTTTCTGGTTGTACTGTTCATCTGATAAAGATAAGTCTTCTTTAAGGTTTTCAAGGGCTCCTAGTTTTGAAGCCTTTATAGCTAAATTTTGCACGCGCTCTTTGTATTTTTTAATTGTACTGACAATTTCGGCTAAATAATTTTGTCTTTCTGCCGGTATAATCACATGCTCTTCTGCGGATAAAACAGTTTGTCTGTATTGAGCTGGAACCTCCGGCAATGATTTCAATTCATGCAGTTTATCGGCTAAACTAAAAAATAACTGATTCACACCACCATCATTAAATTGCGAAGCCTGTGTTAAAAAAACCGGAACTTGGACTTTATCATCCCATATTTTTCTTGAACGCTTGTACTGTTTTGTCACATCACGAACAGCATCTAAAGCCCCGCGACGATCCGCTTTGTTGACAGCCACAAAATCAGCAAAATCAATCATGTCAATTTTTTCAAGTTGCGATTGCGCTCCGAAATCTGATGTCATTACATACATAGAAAGATCACTCACTTCAGTGATCGCCATATTTCCCTGACCAATACCCGATGTTTCAGCAATAATAAAATCAAAATCACATTGCTTTAAAAAATTAAGAATTTCTGGCAAACTGCTAGCTATTTCCTTACCGGAGCCACGTGAAGCGACTGAGCGCATGTAAATATTGTTGCGCGATAAAGAGTTCATCCGAATACGATCACCTAAAAGTGAACCACCCGTTTTACGCTTTGATGGATCAACACATACAATCGCAATTTTCTGTTCTGGATAGGCGTTTAAAAATCTTTGCGCTAATTCATCTATCAGAGAGGATTTCCCCGCACCGCCCGTACCTGTAATACCTAAAATTTTAGGTGTGCCTTGTTTGCGTTTAAATGAACTTAAACCAAACATCTCAAGAGTTATATTTTTTACACCGTTTTCAACTGCGGTTAAAGCCACACCTAAATCAGTAGAAGGAATTGTATCTTTAAAAGTGTTTTCACTCGTCAGTTTGTTTTTCGTTTTAGGTGGGTTGAGTTTTGCTTTAGCCTCTAACAAATCAAAATCGCAACCATCAACGATCATTTTAATCATGCCCTCTAGACCGAGACGTCTGCCATCGTCAGGATGAAAAATTTGGGCAATCCCATAAGATTCCAGCTCTTTTTTCTCATCATGAACAATCACTCCACCGCCGCCGCCAAAAATTTGCACGTATCCCGCACCAGCTTCATCTAGCAAATCACGCAAGTACTTAAAATACTCCATGTGCCCACCTTGATACGAACTGATACACACACCTTGCGCCCCCTCTTGTAAAACGGCTTTCACAACATCATTCACAGATCTGTTATGTCCTAAGTGAATGACCTCTGCACCAAACTCTTGAAGCATTCTGCGTATGATATTAATGGAAGCATCATGCCCATCAAAAAGTGAAGCGGCTGTTACAATTCTTACGGCGTGTTTAGTCATAAAGTTTACTCACCTTTAAAGTTAGGTTTTCTTTTTTCAATAAATGCTTTGGTTCCTTCGGTTGTATCAAATGAACCAAACAGTCCTGCAAATATCTCAGCCTCATTATTGAGTGCATTTTCAGTTTCAAGATCAATACCTTGATTGATAGACTGTTTAGCCTTACCTACAGCTAATGGAGATTTAGATAAAATCATTTCTACTTTTTTAAGTACTGTTGGCATTAAATCAGCCTGCGAAACAACAGAAGAGACAAGACCTAATTTCAAAGCTTCATCTGCTTTGATCATTTCACCTGTAAACGTAAGTTCTCTTGCCTTACGAATACCTACAGCACGCGTAAGTCTTACAGTGCCACCAAAACCTGGGATTAAACCTAAAGAAACCTCTGGCAAACCAAATCTCGCATTATCACTTGCGATAATAAAATCACAGCCCAATGCCAACTCTAATCCTCCTCCAAGAGCAAAACCGTTCACAGCTGCAATCACAGGAATTTTCAATAAATTAAGCTCGTGAAAAACACTTTGACCCTTTTGTGCGAAAGCTTGCGCTTGATCTAAATTCATATCCAGCATTTCTTTGATATCCGCGCCCGCGACAAAGGCTTTTTCACCGCTGCCTGTAATAATCAAAGCTTTCGCAGTTTCATAATCCACTTCTGAAATATGTCTGATAGCATCGGCCATTTCATTTAATACTTGGGTATTTAAGGCATTTAAAGACTCTGGCCTATTGACTGTTAATGTCCATACACCCTGTGGTGTATTTTCTAATTTAATTGTTTGATAATCAAAACTCATAAAAAATCCTTTTTTAAAAGAGTGAGTTGTTAATACTTTTTTCGAAGCTCCCCTTAATGAAGGCGTATGTTTAGACGACGTCAATAAAGAAATCAAAATGAAAATTTTATCAAACAGCTCACTCGTTAAATATTATTTAGCGTAATTATAAAATCCACGACCAGATTTGCGGCCTAACCATCCTGCCTCAACATATTTAACTAATAATGGACAAGGACGGTACTTTGAATCACCTAAACCATCATGAAGCACGTTCATTATGGCTAAACATGTATCTAATCCAATGAAATCCGCTAAAGTTAAAGGGCCCATCGGTTGATTTGTTCCAAGCTTCATAGCTTGATCTATACTCTCAACAGACGCAATACCCTCATGAAGCGTGTACACAGCTTCATTGATCATTGGCATTAAAACACGGTTAACAATAAAACCCGGCATGTCTTTAACAGATTCAACAAAAACTTTACTTAGCTTCTCTGACAACGCTTTTGTTAATGCAAAAGCTTCATCACTCGTTTGCAATCCACGGATACCCTCAACCAATTGCATGAGCGGAACTGGATTCATAAAGTGCATACCTACTACATGACTTGGACGACTTGTAACAGCTGCAATTTTTGTGATTGAAATTGATGACGTGTTAGATGCTAAAATAGATCCAGCTTTTACTGTTTGATCTAACTCTTTGAATATTTTAAGCTTTAAATCAATATTCTCTGTTGCAGCTTCCACAACAAAATCGCAGTCCTTAAGATCAGTCATTTGCGTTGTGGCTTTGATTTTCCCCAATAAAGCTTTTTTAGCTTCTTCAGTTAAAGTGCCTTTTTTGATTAAACGATCGCAGCTTGTAGCAATGGTTGTTAGACCTTTGTCTAAGGCTGCATTTGAAATATCAAACATCACCACATCATATCCATGAGCCGCCGCCACTTGAGTAATCCCATTACCCATTTGACCAGCACCTACAACACCTATTTTTTGAATTGAAGAAATATTCATGTCATCCCCTTTTTGTAATGGCTCTTGCCACATGTCTCTCAACGCAGAGGTTCGTTTATACCAAAGAACTGGCCTTGAAAGCATTGTTTTCCCTCTGTAACAATAGAAAAGATGCTATTTGTCATAACATTTTTGACTAGTTTTTCTGCTTTTTCAGCTATCTCAGGTCACACCACTCCTGTGCTGCCTCCTACTGTGATTAAAATGAATGAACAGTTTGCAGGAAAACAGCAAAAAGAAATTCCCTTTTTTAAATCTAAAAGAAGTATTTTCCCATCAGGATACGCAGCAATTAATAAACTAAATGAAAAAATTTTGGTCTCTGAAGCCAGCGAAGCCTTCTATTTAGAAAGAGATAAAAAGAAAATATCACCAACACTAGTACCGCACATAACGGCGTTTCACCTATCACGTATATGGATAGAAAAATACACACGAAGAAGAGTTAAACCGCAGCCACAAAAAGATTTAACAGAAGTTCTTCTTAATTATGAAACAGATCCAAGTGACAAAGGATTAGTTTTTAACTTACGAGAAGTTAAACTCAAACAAGAAGCCTCCGCAACATCCCTCTCTCTAGCTGTTGTCCCTGAGTTTAATTACTTCATCCCGATCAGTTATGAAAAAGGCTTTGTCAAAGTGATGTACAATAAAAAATTTGGTTATATTGATATCAATGATTGCATTTCTAAATTTGACTTTGCAAAGTTCGCTTACTCTGTAAAATCCGAAACTCAAAATTGGGAAGTTGTGCATCACAGGGAGTTTGATCATCTTATCACTGAGAATCGCAAGCTTATACCACTTAATCATATTCAAGGACTTATTGTTGACGAAAGACTCTCGTATATTTTCAAAACCAATAAAGATTATCCTGTCTGGACAAGTTTTAAAATCAACAAAGAGCAAGCTGAGCCTTGGCAGCAAAGCCTCCTTAAAGGCCACGGCGCAGTTTGGTGGAAAAAACCTTTTAAAGAATCTGTAGTTACAAAATACATCTCTATAGATGAGCTGCTAAAGAAAACTATCTCTTCTGTTTCATTTAGTGATGATGACAATAAAAAAGGAATCGCAAGCGCAAATGGTGTTTACATCACTTACGATGGACAGAATTGGACTGAAATAGAACAATTTAAAGGCTATTCAGGACCTGTTCACTACTTTAACGACTCTCTTATTTTTGTTGGCAATTACCGAAGCACGAATGGCGGCCGTGATTTTGATCAATATATTCAAATTGATAAAATCTCAAAGGCCGTAGAAACCTACCTAGGAAAACAACCAAAAAGACTGCAAATTAGCAGAATCAAAGTTCAAAAACCCTACACAGTTGTTGTTGACGTCAAAACAGAAACGAAAACTGTTAGACTTAAGACACCACTGTTTGCTCAAGACTGGAAGCCATTTAAGCGTTAGTTACGATAAACATCGTTCATCACTTCATAAGATTCATTTTGAAGCTTAGTGCGTTCATCTAGAGTATATCCTTGCGTTGAAATAGGATCCAATACATGAACACTTACTTGTCGCATCCACTTATCTGGATTAGCCAAAATACTACCTTTGGGCCACACGTCATAGGCACCTTTAACAACAACAGGCAACAATGGAACACCTGCGTTCAAAGCAAATACAAATGGACCAGATTTAAAAGACGATAATGAAGATCCATGAAATCTTCCACCTTCAGGAGATAGAGCTATCTTATCACCTTTTTCAAATCGAGACTGAGCTTCTTGATAAACCTTAAACACCTCTTCACGTTTATTACGTGCAATTGGTAACATACCTAAACGTCTCATACAGTATCCAAAAATTGGAATTTTAAATAACTCTATTTTTGCGCCAAATCTGATGCCTCTTAAAACACTCGCAATAGCTAAAACATCCATAAAGCTAGAATGATTAAAAAGAACTATTGCCCCTTTTGATGAGTTAAATTTTCTAATATCTACCACATGTACTTTTACATTAAATAACCAACATGCGCCACTTGCCCATACCTGAAGAACACTGTCATCAAATGATCTTTTGTTAAAGATCACATTTAACACAATGCCTGTAGTGGCCATAACAGCCGTGAAAACGACAAAGCAAATTAATGACAAAATAGAGCGCAAAATGCAGATCATTCGCATATAGTTAAAAAATACCTTTCAAAAAAATCTAGAAAAGAAAGAAATCCTAAAACATAAAGCTCTTTAATTAAAGAACTTCAAACCCTCACGCTGCCAAGCATTAAACTGTATTAGTGAGAATAAACACGTTTTCTTGCTGCTTGCATTTGGCGATTTTTATACTCCGTGTGCGCTGTTTCGCCACTTTGCATTTTATCATAGGCCTGTTTATCCATGATCTGCACTTCAAAAGGATAAAAAAACGAAAACTCTTTACCGTGCTCAGGTTGAATTTTGATAAGCTTTCTGCAAATAAACTTTATGTATCTAAAATCTATACCTGAAAAAGGATTTTCTTTGCGAAATAACTTTAATATTGGATTATCGCTTTTTTTAAGCTGCTGCCTTAACAGGCGGTCAATTTTACGTGAATCCATCTTATGATCATGACTGTATTTTTTCTCTAAATGAGCACATACATCTAAAAAATCTTCGACTGGATACATATTGTTAGAAGATTGATCAGGCATAATATGAGGATAACTAATTAAATTTGATTCAACTAAAAAACGGATAACCTGAAAAGAATCAAAAATAGTTGAAGTGACAAACCTCACACCAATTTTATCATAAACACGAATAGCTAAAGCATCGGGACGAGCCAATAATTTAATAACTGTAGATGATGAAGTTTTGAATGGCTTTGTGTGAAACTTTGTCAGCTCAACTTGACCAGGTCCATCTTTAAAGAACGATCTTAAATATAATCTATCTTCTTGCACAACGGAGTTTTCAAATGGAATGAGAATTTGCTTTTGAATCTCTTCTGAAAAATGTGAGAACAAATCTGTTTCAGCATGAATAAAAACATGGATACAACGTAAAATCGCACAAGCCCATTTTTGAATCTTAGGGTCTTCATGACCTGAGGCCCAAATAAGAAGCAGCCTTAAATCTTTTAAATGCTCAGGGTTCTTTATCTCTTTAGGAATTTCCGCCAAGTCAAACTTTAACTTTTCAGTCATGAGAACTAATGCTCGTCTATGAAAATACCAAAGTTTTTTCATATCTTCTTCATTGGTATAATTAAAACCATAGCTTTTAACAAAAGCATCAGCTTCTTCTAAGCTATGAATATGCAATTTAGATTGATCTAAAACCGAATTCCCACCCGCTACGACAGATAAAGCTGTTGAATCAAACTGAAAATAAGAACTGTGATTTGCATGCATCATTTACTAGGTTATTTAAATATTCCACAACGAGCAACATAGAATTGCCCTAAAACACCAGATGCCGCAGTGGCCCCTGTTATATGTGTGTAGTTTGAGAAATTCACTGTGCCGCTAAAGTAATCCGAATTGAGCACGCCTTCAAATCGAACGTCACCATATTGGTCTTTAAAAACAAGAGATCCTTTTCCTGTTTGTAGATCAAACTCTCCGCTTGTAGCCTTTGAAAAAGAAATAACTACAGGATCATGCTGACCTGTGGACGCATAACTATCATAAATTTTAATTGCCATTTGAGTTTGAGCTAAATCCACTACACCGCTTGAGCTCATTTTAATGGAACCTTCAAACCTAACACCCGTTGTATCATTTGGCAACGAACTCACATAACCAACCTCGGAAGGATTTACTGTAGCTGATAAGAATGCTTTTACACGATTTTCAAAATTATAAGCTGTTGATGTTTGATCGTACACTGCGCCATAACCTAAATTAGAAGTATTCGTGCACGTAGTGTTCGTAACTTGCCCTAACGTAAAACCACCGGAACTTGATGCTGCTCTAACAACTGCTCCCCGAGAACCACTATTCTGATTCGAACACGCAGAAAATAAACCTAAAAAAATAACCATTATTACAAATGAGATTTTGTTCATGTTTACCTCCGTATATAAAGACTAAGGCAAACGAAGGGCCAAATAAATGTGTATCAAAAGTAGACTCATGCTTTTTAAGTTCTAAAATAATACACTTATAAGCTACTCAATAGAGTACAACTCTTTACTCAAAGAGCTGACACTTCAGAGCTTACACCTGTAGCTTCTATTTACACCTCTTTGGCTTTACAAGGCTACATAATACAACATATACACATCTGCAATGGCTTCATAAATATCTTCAAAGTGCTTAAGGTCACTCTCTTTTAAACGAGACCTTGCTAAATCTAAAGACTGCACCATTTTTTGCAGCTGATTCTTGGTGTGACTATATTCATCTGTTTTTTTAAGTATCTCTCTTTCTATCTTTAAGCTTAAACCAATTGATTTAGACTTCTGAGCCAAAGCTCTTGAACTATGCCAAAGAGAATCTAGCTCACTTATCGTAAATTTACCTTTGTAAGCTATCTCATTGAGTGTTTTTGTCATTTGCTCAACCGTTATTTCAAAATTTTTGTACTCATTAATGTTTCGGGAAATAACGTCTTGTAAAGATTCATGGATTAAAAATTCTAAATCATTTGATAGAGACCAATCTTTGTGGTTTCTTTTACGGTCAAAGTGATCAAAAATGGCCTTTTTTAATACTTGAGAATCAAAATCATTTTTACCAACAATTGTAGTTTGCAACATAGCTGTAGCCATTTGAGCTTTATCATACTGCGAATGGTGTTCAATTAAATAATCTTGTATAAAATCGATTTTAGATTCAACATAAGCATTATTTTTCCTCAAGATAGCTTTATCAATATAACCTGGCAAAAGATCAGACAACTGCGCATAGTTTTGCGAAACAAACAAATTACGGCACTGTTGCGCCTGTGATAACTCACCGTAACATACGACTAATGACATAAAAACAGCTACAATTGACTTCATCTTAAAAAGCTCCAAATTAGTTAAATCTAGAGTTTTTTATTGCTAAAATCAGACCAAGCACAATTACATAGAAAAATCTGTTTACAAATAGGATTCAGAGATGGTCGAGCATTTTATTTTGCTGCTGTCTATCTTGGTGTTTACGCAGGATAATCGAATAAATTAACATCTCGAATTTAATAATTACGCCGGCTGCTTTTTAAAAACAGAAGGAAGCACTATAAAAAAACCGATGACAATAGCAACATCAGCAATATTAAACACACCGGTACGAAGATAAGGATAACCTAAGTCAATAAATAAAAAATCAATCACATGTCCATTATCATGACTTAATCGATCAATCACATTCCCGATACCACCAGCTAAAATAAATGAGTAAGCATACAAATCTGCTTTAGAGATTCTATTTTTCACTAATGACCACAGCATAACTACTAAGCCTATAAGAACAAACAAACCAAAAATAATAAAACGCAATGGGCGTGACCAATCACCGCCCATTCCTAGAAACGCTCCTGGGTTCTCAGCGTAGACTAACTGAAACAAACCATTAAAATACAAAATAGCCGGTTCTCCCAGTAAATGCTTTACGGCCAACGTTTTCGTCCATTGATCTAAAAAAACGACTAAAAGTAAAATACTGGCTAAAATAATTATTTTTTTGCGGCTATCTGTATTCGTCATTATTCCAACTTCTTAATTAGGGTAAAATTTTGCGCCTGACTCGGCTCTAGCAACTAATTTAGCATTTGGTGTTAAGCGAGCCTTAGCGTTACGTGCAGTTGCGTAATGCGCAAGCCTTTCCTGAATATACTTACAGCCAATACTATCTGCATACTTCGTCAATCCACCTCTAAAAGGAGGGAAGCCTGTTCCCATGATCATCGCTAAGTCAACCTCATTTGGTGTATCTACAATTTTATCAGCATCAAGAGCTAAGCAACATTCATTGATCATGGCAAAAACACCACGCTCAATACATTCTTTAGAATCATAAGGATTTGTACGAGCCGATAAACCTAATTCAGCATAAACAGATTGATCTACTTCAGTTTTACGGCCAGAAGAATCGTATTTATAAAAACCCAAACCAGTTTTTTGTCCTAAGCGTTGTTTATTGGTTTCTAACTTTTCCATGATTGGAGAGATCTCAACACGATCAGGAAATGCTTTACGGAAAATTTTTAAAACCTTCACGCAAACATCAAGACCAACACTGTCCATCAATTCAAAAGGACCCATTGGCATACCAAACTCTTTGACATAAGCCCGATCAACCGTTTCGATATCCATACCTTCAGCTAATAAAAATGCGGCCTCGGCCATGTAAGGTAATAATAAGCGGTTCACTAAAAACCCCGGACCATCTTTAACAACGACTGGCATTTTACCCATTTTTTTAGATAACTCAAAAACAGTCGCAATAGTTTCATCAGATGACTTTTCACCACGGATAACTTCTACAAGTGGCATTTTATGAACCGGTGAGAAAAAGTGCATACCAGCAAAAAACTCAGGACGAGGGTGTCCATGAGACATTTCATTCACAGATAATGAAGACGTATTTGTCACAATAATCGCATCTTCACGCATATTCTTAGCTGTCTCCCCGATCACTTTTTGTTTGATACCCATATCTTCAACAATAGCTTCCACAACTAGATCTAGCGTTTTAAATCCAGAGTAATCAAGCGTCGTTGAAACCAATGAAGTTTTTTGTGCAAATTGATAATTATCAATCACCTTCTTCTTAACCAACTTTTTCCATAAATCATAAGCGTGTTTCAAAGCTTTAGCATTAGCTTCATTTGAAATATCCTTAACTCGAACAGCCACACCTTTATCAGCAGCCACGTAAGCAATACCGCCCCCCATGGTCCCAGCACCTAAAACTCCCATAGATTTTACAGATTTGGCTTTTATATTTTTATCATGTACGCCAGAAGATTTTTTAACCATTTCTGTTAAATAAAAAACATGGATTAAGTTTTTAGAAATATCCGTTAAAGCGCATTTAATAAAATGCTCTCTCTCAACTTCCAAAGCTTTTTCACGATCTGAATAACCGTAAGTTTTCTTAATAACTTCTAAAGCCTCTAAAGGAGCTGGATAATGACCCTTTGTCGCTTTTAAAGTGGCTTCTTTGGCCTTTGAAAACACAACCGATTTAAGTGGTCCATCTAGAAGTTTATTCACTAAACCTATTGGCTGATAAACATTACGGCGCGTAACACCACCGTCTTTCAAAATTTTTTCTATTTGTTTTTCCGCACACGACTCTAAAAGATTAGGATGCACAACATAATCAACTAACCCTATTTTTTGTGCTTTTTTAGCGTTTAATAATTTACCAGCTAAAATAACATCTAAAGCTGCTTGGAGACCTACAGTGCGTGGCAATCTGATGCTTCCACCAAAACCTGGTAAAATCCCCAATTGAGTTTCTGGCAAACCAATACGTGTTGAAGAATCTTCAGATGCAATTCTATAATCGCAAGATAAAATCAACTCGCAACCACCACCTGCACAAGCTCCGTTAACAAGAGCCATTGTTGGCATTGGCAAATCTTCAATCATGTTAAATACTGATTGCCCTGCTGAAACAGCCTCACGAACGGCTTGCTCAGTTGTTAAATTTTTTATTTCTTCGATATCAGCACCTGCAATAAAAATTTTAGGTTTAGCCGATTTAAATATAACAAATTTATAATTGCCGGCTTTGATTTTATCTAGATGCTCTTTTAACTCCATCATCACAGGAGTTGAAAGCTTATTAACTTTTTCATTAGGTAAATCAAAAGTTAAAGTTACGATATTATTTTTTTCTGTAAATTGAATAGCTGACATTTTCATTCCTAACCTTCGTTCTCAATTACCATTGATCCACCTTGACCACCACCGATACAAAGTGTTGCTAATCCAAATTGAACATTTGAACGACGCATTTCTTTCATTAAAGTTAAAACTAAGCGTGTACCTGTCGATCCTACGGGATGTCCTAAAGCAATCGCGCCACCGTTCACATTTAAAATCTCGTCACGAACTTCACCAACTTTAGAAGACAAACCTAATTTTTCTTGTGCAAATTTATCGGAATCAAAAGCTTTCTGACAAGACATCACTTGCGCTGCAAAAGCTTCATTAAGCTCAACGCGTCCTATGTCTTTCATTGTAAGTCCGGCACGCTTAAGAGCCACTGGTGTAGAGTAAACAGGGCCCAACCCCATTCTCTCTGGCTCAAGTCCCGCAAAACCATAACCACGAATACGGGCTAAGGGTTTATAACCTAAACTTTGAGCTTTCTCTCTCGACATTAATAACATCATTGCAGCACCATCCGTGATAGGACATGCATTCCCAGCCGTGATAGTTCCTGTGACTTTATCAACCATTGGTTTAAGTTTAGCCAACGCTTCCATTGTTTGCTCAGCACGAGGGCCAATATCTTCAGTTACAACCTCTTTAAAATCCGGCTCAAGAAAAACAGGTGTAATTTCTTCTGCCAACTTAGCACGAGCTGCAGCAGCCTTTAAATGCGAATTTAAAGCAAATCGATCTTGTTGTTCACGTGTTAGTCCCCACTCTTTTGCGAGGATTTCTGCTGTGCCCATCATGTTAATTCCGACGAAAGGATCTGTTAAGCCTTCCACGATAGAAATAATAGGTTTGTATTTTGTTTTTGCCATGGGTGGAGTTGTGACCATCTCTTTTATTTGAGCAAGATCAGCTTTAAACCAGTTCCAAAGAGCAGACAGTCTTTGCCCTCCTGTTTTAGCTGAGCCTAACTTCTCAATAATCGAAGTCATAGATGGTGGCATGATCAATGGCATTTGCGACATATTTTCTGTTCCACCAACTAATACAACATCCATAGTGCCTGATTTTATTTTTTCGTACCCATTAGAAATACTTTCCAAAGCTGAAGCGCAATTTCTATGAACTGTGTACGCTGAAGTTTTTTGCGGGATTCCCGAGTTTAATGCAACAACGCGCGAGATATTTACAGCATCAGATGGAGAACCTGTATTACCTATAATGACTTCGTCTACAATTTCTGTATCTAGATTCGTGCGAGCAATTAAATCTTTTAAAGCGATTTGTCCTAGTTTTGCTGCATGCACAGTTTTTAATTTTGTACCTGCTTTCGCAAAAGGAGTGCGTACACCTTCAACAATAACAATATCACGAGATGATTTTTCTTGAGAACTCATGTTGTTTCCTCTTTCTATATGTTTAATAACCCCATAAGCGTAAACCTAATTTTTACGAGAATCAATTGACGCTATCTGACAGATTGTGTTTATCAAGCGTAAACTTGCCCTTTTTATTCAAAAATTATAGAATTAAAACTCTAAACTGAGATATTTTTTAATGAAGATTCTCTTAAAACAGGACTGGACGTGCAGCGAGGCAAAAATTTGATGCATTCTAATTTTTGCTCTTTAAGAGTTGGAGATTCAAAGAGCTACTGATAAAATTTTATCGATGAAGTTCTTTGTTTAAAAGACTTAAAGTTTCACAAGACTCTAGGATTTCTAAGGTCAAAGAGGAGCTTCAATAAAAATATTTGAGATGCTTTTAATACAAACAAATGAATTTAAATTTTTTCGTATGAAAATAACAATTGAAAGAAAAATAAAAATGACAACTCCTTCAGAAGAATCAAACAAAAACACTCAAGATAAAGCACAAGATAAAGCTCAATTTGAAAAACAAGCCTTAGATTTTCATCAAATCGGTCGACCTGGAAAAATCGAAGTTGTCTCAACAAAACCCTGCAACACTGAAAAAGCTTTAGCTTTAGCTTACTCTCCAGGTGTAGCTGTGCCCTGTAAAGTTATAGCAAAAAATCCTGATGCTGTTTACGATTACACAACCAAAGGAAACCTTGTGGCCGTGATTTCAGATGGGACAGCCGTTTTAGGTTTAGGGAATATTGGCCCCCTCGCCTCAAAGCCCGTTATGGAAGGTAAAGGAATTTTATTTAAGAACTTTGCCGGCATTGATGTATTTGACATCGAAATTAAATCTTCATCATCACAAGAGTTTATCAACGCCGTTAGAACTCTCGAGCCAACATTTGGCGGAATCAACTTAGAGGATATTAAAGCTCCAGAGTGCTTTGAAATCGAAGAAACTCTAAAAAGAGAAATGAATATCCCCGTATTTCACGATGATCAACATGGAACAGCCATCGTGAGCGGCGCTGCACTTCTGAATGCTTGCCACATAACAGGAAAAAAAATTGATCAAATCAAACTTGTTGTGAATGGCGCAGGTGCTTCAGCAATTGCCTGCACGAAAATTTTCGCAAGTCTTGGCGTAAAAAAAGAAAATATCATCATGTGCGATACGTCAGGAGTGATCTACAAAGGTCGTCCAAATGGCATGAATAAATACAAAGAAGAATTCGCAAACAGCACAGATAAAAGAACTTTAACAGAAGCGCTCAA
>JBKBTW010000241.1:0-2481 GCA_046291245.1 Pseudobdellovibrio sp.
AAGTGAGAAAGTTTGATGAAGATGCTAAACCTTGTCCTAAAATATATGCGGATATTATGGTAGGTAGAGACTCTCATAAGCCGATTGTCATTGGTAAAGGTGCGGAGAATATTAAAAAAATTGGTCAATTTGCAAGAAAAGAAATTGAATCACTTATGGGTGAAAAAGTTTTTCTCGATTTAAAAGTGACAGTTAAAGAAAATTGGTTTGAAAACAAACAAACATTGAAAGAGTTAAAATATGTCGTCGATTCAGAGTAGTGCAGATGTTTTTTCAGGTGATGGTGGGTATGCTGATTTAGCCAAGGTGGCTATTATTGGTCGGCCAAATGTGGGTAAATCCACGTTATTTAATATTATAACTGATTCACGTAAAGCCGTCGTGAAAAACCAACCGGGAGTTACAAGGGATATTCAAATTGAGCCTGTTGATATATGGGGTAAAAAATTTGATCTCATCGATACGGGTGGGGTTACGGAAGCCGGTGATCTTTTTTCTAAATTGATCAAAGAGCAAGTTACCGAATTTTTATTTTCGGTAGATTTTATTATAGCTGTCATGGACGGTCGAGCAGGTATGCTTCCTGAAGACAGAGATATTATTAAAATTGCTAAACAAACGGGTAAGCCTATTTTGCTTGTGATCAATAAAATTGACCGCCAGCATGAAGATGACCTTTTAAAAGCTGAATTTTATGAGTTTGGTTTAGATGTTGTTGGAACTTCATTTGAACAGCGTCGAGGCGTATCAGATGTTCTAGAGTGGATAGTTAAAAATGTCCCTGAAGTGCCTAAAGAAACGAGCTCATCTTTGAGGATTGCAATGGTTGGAAAGCCTAATGTAGGAAAAAGCTCTCTTTGCAATTGTTTATTAAAGCAAAATCGTATGTTAGTGAGTGATGTTGCGGGCACTACGGTTGACTCGATAGATTCTCCACTGGTTTTTAATGACAGACATTACACTTTAGTGGATACGGCAGGTTTGCGTCGACAATCTAAACGTGAAGAGGATGTCGAAATCATATCAGCTTTCAAATCACAAGAATCCATCAGAAGAGCGGATATAGTTCTGCTTGTGATTGATGGCACTCAAGGTCCTACAGAGCAAGATGCTAAAATCATGCAGGCTATTTTAGAGGATCATAAAACAGTTATTCTCGTGGCGAACAAATCTGATCTAGGGCAAGACGAAGTTGAGAATTATCGTGAAACATTCAGACAGCAAGTGGCGCGCGTGTTTCATTTTTTCGTTGATGTTCCACTTGTTTTCACCAGTGCTGTAAAGAGCCATGGAATCAAAGATTTATTTGATGAAATCGAAAGAGTGACGGATAAACGTAATTTTAGAATTTCAACGGCAGATTTAAATGATTTCTTTTTTGAAACAATTCGTAAAGCTCCAGCTCCAGTTTGGGGACACACGAATGTTAAGTTTTATTATTTGACTCAAACATATCAAAAACCGCCTGCATTTATGGCGTTCGCAAATCACCCTGATGGAGTTGATAACGGTTATCGCAGGTTTTTAATTAAAAATTTGAAAGAAAGATTTGATTTGCATGGAATTCCAATACGAATTTACTGTATGAAATCACGTCGTGGCGGAGAGAGTAATTTGTAATGGCCATGAGTTGGAGAAATCGCTTTGCATTTTATTTGTTAGCTGTAGGCTCGGCCTGTGGTTTAGGTAACGTATGGCGGTTTCCTTACATTGCAGGTGAAAACGGAGGCGGCGCTTTTATATTACTCTATCTTCTGATGGCTTTCACAGTGGGATTGTCGATTTTGATAGCTGAGTTGATATTAGGTCGTAGGTCAGAGGCAAGTTTACTTAAAATCACACGTCGTATATCAGTCTCCGAAAAAAAACCTTACTATTGGATCTCTCGATTTACTCTTTTAATCACCATTGTCATTTTATCGTATTACTCAGTAATTAGTGGTTGGGTATTGCATTATATCACGCAATTCTTGGTGGGTATTTTCAGAAGCGACACTTCACAGTATATTTCGTCATTGAACATGAAGGCTTTGAATGACAGTGGGTGGCTTCAATTTTCTTTAGCATCAGTTCATATACTGGTGGCTGCATTTATTGTTGATCAACGTATAACAAATCGTTTTGAAAAAATACTGACGACTTTTATCATACCTGTTTTTGCATTTTTGTTTGTAGTTCTTTTAGCGCGCTCATTGTCACTTGAATCAACAGCTGAAGTTCTTAGATTTGTTTTTTATCCTGACTTTTCAAAGTTAAATATGAAGTCACTCGGGCATGCCATTGGACATATGTGTTTTACTCTTTCTATAGGATTAGGTACGCTTGTTACTTTTGGATCTTATTTTAAACACAACGATCACTTACCGAAAGTGGGTTTTAGAGTGATGTTGATTGATGTGATGATCGCATTATTTTCTGTTTTACTTGTGTTTCCGATAGCTTTTTCTTTAGGAGAGAAACCATTAACAGATCCAAATTTGT
>JBKBTW010000026.1:0-19683 GCA_046291245.1 Pseudobdellovibrio sp.
ACCTCAGCCAAGGCTATCTGACTCGTAAAGAGCATAAAAATTATAAGCCCAATTCTTTGACTTGTGGAAAATGCAGTTTTTTGTTTGATCTGTGGTTTCATACCCCTTAGATCGGACTAACGTCTCTGGAACTTAATGTTATGACTTACAGCTAAGTCTAGAAAGTGCTTTAGTTGTCAGCAAATCTGGACTTTAGGTGGTGTGTTAGGGAAAGATTGGAGTTGCTGCTATTTTGAAAATTATTTTCATTTAAGTTTCATTTGATAGAAGTTAAATCTTCTTAATACCATCTTGCATGTGGCTTAGATAGATATAGTAAACTATGGATAATACAGTACAAAACCAAAAATATGAGTTGAATACGATGTACCGATTGAAAAGTGTTAATATAAATAAATCTGGTGCTGATGTTGATGCAGGTTTAGTTGATCGGTTAATGGACTTTGGTCTTTTTCCTGGAGTTGAATTTGAAGTCGTTCAAAAGCTTTCGTTTTCTCAAGTTACAGTGATCAGATTCCACCAAACTTTATTGGCTTTGAGTCTTAAGGAGTTTTTATGTCTGGAAGTGTAAATACGGACTGTTGCAATGAATCTCCAATTGTGAAATCAGTTGAGGGTAAGGCCACTCGAAATGTTCTGGTTGTAGGATCGCCTAATTCGGGAAAAACAACTCTCTATAATTGGCTGACAGGATTAAACTCAAAAACTGTCAATTATCCTGGTGCAACGGTAGAGTACAGTATAGGTGCTATACAAAATGCTTTATCTGATGAAAATAATTCAGATCTTTTTTTTATTGATACTCCGGGCATTTACTCTCTTGATGCCCAGTCGGACGATGAAAGAGTTACTTTAGATATTTTAAAACATAAGCATAATTTAAAGTACAATGCTATCGTGTTGGTTTTAGACTCAACTCAAATGAATAGGCAACTTTTGCTAGCTAAAAACCTAATTGCTTCTGCCGCAAATATAATTGTTGTTTTGACGATGAATGATTTAGTCGAGCAAGAGGGAAAGTCGATTCAGCTGAATGAGATCAAAAGTTTTTTAGGTGCAACTCAAGTTTTATTATTTGATGGCTTATTGGGTAAAGGGTTGAAAGAGGTTGTACAAGCCATATCTGAAACTCCGACAAAGAATATGATTTATAATCATGTGCATTTTAATGAAGCGAAAAAAATTTCCGAGCTTCAGATGATATCTGAATTTGTTACAGATAAAGCATTTAAATCACGTGAGCACTCGATTGATACAAAACAGAAAGAAAATAAATCCCAGCTTGAGTTTACTTTAAAAGTAGACAAGTGGCTCATGCATCCAGTGTTAGGTTATGTGTTTTTCTTTTCTTTGATGACACTCTTTTTTGCTTCTATTTATTGGATGTCGGCGCCGATTATGGATTTTGTTGACGGATTAACAGGAAGCTTAATTGATTTAGCCAAACAAAAAATACCGGGGCTCACGGGTGAGTTCGTAGGAGACGGGTTAATAGCGGCTATTGGTGGCGTGGTTATATTTGTGCCTCAAATTTTTATCTTATTTATGGGGATTGGTTTGTTTGAAAACACAGGCTATTTATCTCGTGTTGCGGCTCTTATTGACGGGCCACTTCGTAAGGTTGGACTAGGAGGAAGGTCTTTCGTTCCGATGTTATCTGGTTTTGCGTGTGCAATTCCTGCCCTGATGGCCACGCGAAATATCACTTCTAAAAAAGAAAAACTTATAGCACAAATGATTATTCCTATTATGAGTTGTTCTGCGCGGTTGCCTGTGTACGGCTTAATGATTGGGTTTTTATTTAGGGAAGAGAATCCTTTTCTTGCTGGATTTGTGATGGCCGCTCTTTATTTTTTCTCAATTTTAATCGGGGCCACAGTTTCTGCCGTGCTCGCGAAAATTATAAAAATGGAACAACCTTCACGTTTAATGATGGATTTACCATTTTATAGAAAACCGCGTTTAAATTCAGTTATCAGTCAATCAGTGCATAAATCTGTTATGTTTGTAAAAAGAGCTGGGCCAATTATTGCGACTTTAGCCATTGTGTTATGGTTCGCGACAACGTTTCCAAAAAGTGAAGATGAAAATTCTAAAACATATGCCATGAGGGCTGCGGATTTTATTGAACCCGTCTTTAAGCCATTAGGTGTTGATGGACGCGTAGGTTTTGCCATCTTGGCTTCATTTGCTGCGCGTGAAGTTTTTGTTCCGAGTCTTGCTATATCTCTACATGCTGATACGGGCGGTGATGATGAGAACACGCTTCCTATTTTGGATAAAATGCATCAAGCCACCTTTAATGATGGATCTCCTATATTTACTGTGGCATCAATTGTAGGGATATTGATATTCTTTGTTATAGCGACGCAATGTTTATCAACTGTAGGGGTTTTGAAAAAAGAATCAGGCAGTTGGAAGTGGACGATGATTCAATTGATTGGAAGCAATGTTTTTGCTTACATCCTTGCTTCAGTCGTGGTGCAAATATTAAAATCATTAGGCTATTAAGGGTTTATCGATTTTAATATTAAAATGATATGCGAAGGTTAATTTTAAAAAAAATGGAGGTTTTAAAATCTCCATTTTTATTTTTTACGTTTTTTGAAGTAGTAGTTTCTGTACCAAGGGGATGTTTTTTTCCAGAGAGATATTTTTGTCTCATCTGGAAAAATATTAACTCTGAAGATCTGATAGGGGTCATCAAATAAGTTCATTCCTCCTGTATCAGTATTGACAGCAAAGTCGTACCCAGCTTCTTCAGCAAGTTTAGCAGCCTTGGCGCTAGTGTCGCCATAGGTGTAAGCGTAAACACCTATTTCTCGATTAAATTCTTTTTCTAGGCTTCGTTTTGACTCATGAAGTTCATGAAAAGCCTCGGAGTCTGACATTTCCGTAATCTTACGATGACTGAAACCGTGTGAACCTATTTCAAAAGAGCTTTGAAGCCACATCTTTCGATCTTCTCCGGATATGATTTGATCGCCTTTATTTTTATCCACTTCGTCCCATTGATTGTGACTAATGCTGGAATTAGCTAATAAAAAGATCTGCGCTTTAAAATCATATTTTTTAAGAAGAGGATCTGCATTTTTAAGGTTATCCATGTACCCATCATCAAAAGTTAAAATCAGTGGCTTTTTGGGAAAGTTTTTAAAGGATAACTCGCCAGATTTGTATTTTTTTAAATCGCCAAATGTCAGGGTTTTTAATCCTCGTTGTTTAAAAAAATCAAGATGTTGAGAGAATTTATCTTTCGTGACAAAAATTTTATGAGGAGAGTTGAGTTCGGAATCAGGTATTTTGTGATACATGAGAACAGGTATCCATTTACTGTAATGCGCTTTAAAGTAACTCGCTTCATAAATTTTTAATATTTTTTTTGCTATAGCAGTTACAGAAAATTCAGTTTTAGCTTTTTGAGACAGATCAAGAAGCGCGCTCACTGTAAGTTTGTAGTAAGCTTCAATATCGTCACTGGCAAGATGAGGGTTAAAGATAGGGGCACCAAATGAGTTTTCAGCAATGTCGCCAAAATTAGACTTTAAAAAGTCACTCAGTTTTGTAGGAGTGCATAAACCTAAATAGCTTGCCTCTCCAAAGGCAATGGTGGGAACACCACTCATGAGGGATTCCATACACACACGTCCAGATCCAACAATTAGGTTGAATTGATTGTAGATAGAAGAATTTAAAGATGAAGTTTTATAAAAATTAACATGATCTTTTAAATACTGATTTACAAAATCTTGAGAAAAATCCGAACTCTCAGCCCCTATGAGGTGCAATTCGTATTGTATGCCTTTATCCTGAAGTAGAGGGATAAAGCCTTTTATAAATTCCTCGGTGCGTGTTTTTTTAGGGCCTGTAGCTCTGCCTATGATGGCTATTTTTAATAAATCAGAGGGTGTAGGAAGCGAATTAATTTTTTTAGTTGAATAAAGCTGTTGTGAAATTCCGTTTCGAATAACTTTAATATGTTCAGGCTTATATTTAAACTCGTTGATGAGCTGTTGAGAAATGTTTTCGCAAACAGGTATTTGATAGTCTCCATAAATATTCGTCAGGCGTTTCGATAAAGAGTAATGTTGTCTACCATGAATAGAGCTTACGTAGCCCACCTTGAGTCGGCCAAAGCCAAACAGGCCACGAGTTGCATAATGCGCTAATTTAGAGGCCGCTCTGGAGTGTGCATGCACAACTTGAACGTTATGTTGTTTTATGAATTCCCGAAGTTTAAGCACACTTTTTAAGAAAGTAATTTTCGAATGAGTTTCGACTTCGAGTTGCAGTTGTTCAGCGTGGGTTGGATAATAAAAACCATTTGAGGCTTGATAAACACGATGATGTTGTTCAGTCTGGATATCAGCCAAGTGGCAAGCGTAAACTTCAGCTCCAGTTAAGTGATTTTGAGATAATAAATGCAGTATAGTCACATGATGTATTCTGGACCATCTGATGATAAAGCGCTACATTTTTCTGGTGGTATTTCAGGGATATCAATAGAAAATGACCAATCTTTTTCAAAAAGCGAGCTTAATTGGGCTTCTATTTTTTCATCAATGAAAACAACACCTAATTCTCGAGCTCTGTTAAGAGAGTTATTGGAGTAATTTTCAGAGCCGATAAAAACCGCTTTTCTGTCAACGTTAATGCTCTTTGCATGAATGTATGGAGATGTTGAGTTTGCGGGATAAGATGTGCCTCTTACTGTAATGCCTTTTGAGAGAAGATCTTGAATGTTTTTATGTACAGGTACGCCTGACATGCCCATGCCACAAATAGATGTCAAAACACGAACATGAACACCTCTTTGAGTGGCTTCCTGTAGAGCTTCATGAATTTTAATACTTCCTAAGTTTTCAATCCAGATCTCTATGCTTGTATCAGCTGAGTTGATAAGATCTGTAAGTTTTTGTTCAGAATTAACAGGGCTCCATACCAAGTTAGGTTGAGTCAGTGGTGGTGTGATTTGTGTCTGATTTTTAGCGTTTTCAAGATCATAATAAAATACGTTTAATATTTCTTTGATCACGGATTTCTCAGTTGTAAAAAGGCCAATATCGCGCATTTTATTTGTCAGGTTGATAAAATTCATTGTCGATATAAAAGCGAGCTTTTCATCTACGACAAACATTTTCCAATGAGTGATGCTAAATTTAGAAGAGGCTATTACAACTTGCGCGCCTGCTTTGGAAAGTTGATCGTAGAGAGACAACCTTTTTGGAGCGCTTGTGCAATATGTATCGCAGATAATGATGACATCGATTCCTCGATGAATTTGTTTTATAAGTTCATCCGCCATTTTTTGTGATGAGATTCCAAAAATACCGATATGAATAATTTTTTCGGCTGAATCAAAAGCTTTGTAAAGTTTTGTGTGGTCTTCTTCCGGAGTTGAAATCATTTCAAGATCATCTAGTTTTTCGAGCTGATTGAGCCACTCAGTTTTTGGTGTGTAAGCAGATGTAAAAGGTGAATAAACCCAAAAAGCTACAAATAATGAAAAAAGTATAGAAACTTGAGATAACTTCATTCGCGTTCCCCTCGTTAGAATGAAATAATTACGGTGTTATTCTGTCAAAGTAAGTTTTAACGATGCAATCAAAACCGGATAACGCGAGTTGAAATGATTAAAAAAAATTATATTATGTTAAGATAAGTTGTGATTTGATTAATTTATCAACTTAAACTTGGTTTCATTACAAAGAGGTTAGATGAAAAAAATAGCATTTTTAGTGAATTGTATTCTATTTTTGGCAGGGTGTAATCCACAGGTGGCGGATATTGAAGTCTATAATGAAGAACAAGTGGCGAATCAGATAGGGGATGTTATGGCGACTATAGATGAGGCTGGAAAAGGCTCATCGACAATAGCATCTTACAAGCTCGAGAGCTTCAATAAATTCTCACAAAAAAATCATATTTCAAAAAAACAACAAATGGCTTCCTTGTTTTACGCTCAGCCTGTTATTGCAGAAAGTTGTGGAGCTTCGCAATTTAGTTCATGTTCATCAAACAGTGTGATCAGAAACTTTAATGGGTGCAGTGTTGGTGGATACACTTTAAGTGGTTCTGTTAGCTTAAATTGGACGGGTGGAGCAGGTTGTGTTTTAAGCTCCACAGGACAGAGTATTTTGATAAACCCCAATTATAGGGTTAGCGCAAATGGGCTGGATATTCATGTTTCTAAGGTGAATAGCACGGGAATTAGTCTTACGTGGGATTCTGGTACGACCGGAGCCAAAGTTTTTAAGTATAAAAATTTCGGAGTTCGTCGTTCAGCTGTTTATAATGATAAAACATTAATCGATATCACGACATCGACGAGCAGTGATATCACAATTTCTGCTGAAACCAGAGGTGCTCGATCTGCTCACGGTGGAAGTATGCAAATGACAAACAATCTCACGGGAGAAGTTTGTACGGTATCCCCTCAGAATATTTCATGGGGAAGCTCTAACTGCAACTGTGCAACTTCAGGTTCATGGACAGGGAATTGCAGTAGCAGCGGTAACATCACGTTGACATTAAACTCGTGTGGTCGTGCGACCGTTACTTACATTGATGCGGGTACGACTAAAAATAAAGCTGTGAGTTTAGATCGCTGCGTGCAAAATTAATTTGAGAAGATGGTAGTCTAAAATGGGATATTCGGTTTAAAGCTGTTTTCTGAATAAAATTTTAGTTTGATGGGATGGAGAGCTTTCAGTTCCCACGATTTCAAATCCCGATCTAAGATTTAAAATCATCATGTCTTTAAATTTATTTTCTGATTTTGTTTCAACGTACTTGTATTTGTGCTCTTTTGCCCATGTGTGTTGGGCTTGCATAAGAGCTTGAGCGATTCCAAGGCGTCTGTACTTTTCCTGCACAGCTCCAAGCCAGCTGTAATGAGTTTTAATATTTTTTTCGTATCCGATCTTAAAGCCTGCTAACTCAGAGTCTATATATAGACAAAAAACTTTGATTTTATTTTTATCTTTCATGCGGGACTTAAATTTTTCGATGTTGAACAAAGGAAATGTTTTCTCGCAAAGAGGATAAAGTTCTTTTTCAAGTGATTCAGTTACGTGATCATAAGCTTCGATTGTGTAGTCTGATATCTTAAAACGAGGTCGTGATTTACCCTCGGCATGAATATTTTCATGAAACATACTTTGAGGTCTGATCCATAAAGTTGAAAGCTCATTCGGGTATAAACATTCATAAATAACGTAATCAATAAGCTCTTCGGAGTGTTTAGCTGTCCCAATGTAACGGTAGGGTTTATTTTTATAATGTTTATAATATTTTAATTTAGGTAAAGACATTTTTTTAACTTTATCAGAAATAAAAATACACAACAAGTTGAATGTCGAAACGATGGTATATATGAATATGTAGCTAATGATTAGGGTTTTTAAGATTTAATGACTCAATAATAAAAAGAGAGCTTTTGCAACTCTCTTTTTATTTGGTTGTTTTTAATATTATTTATTAAGCCTATTTGTTTGTATAAATCAAAAGCTCGACGCGTCTATTCTCTAATCTAGAGTTATCATCTACGTTAGGAACAAGTGGTCTTTCGAGGCCATAACCTACCGATTTAACTTGGCTAGAAGAAAGACCTAGGCGTTGCACTAATATTTTTGCAATAGCGGCTGCTCGACGTTCGCTGAGATCTCTATTGTACTCAGCGCTTCCGATATTGTCCGTGTGTCCTGCTACGATGATCTCTTTAATATTCATTCCTGATAAAACTTTAATAGCTTTTTCAAGTTTAGCTTTAGATGGTTTAACTAGAGTTGTCGTGTTAAAAATAAAGTTTACGCCTTTTAGAGTGACAACTTTGTTAGCCTTAGGTGGCTCGACAACTTCAATTGTTGAAGTTCTTGAGTTGCCTTGAGTGTCTGTTGCTTGGATTGTTACAAAAGCAGGTTTTAAAGGTGCTGTGTAGTGTCCAGTTGCAATATCGATACGTCCACCACCAGTCACAACTTTGTAGGTGTATGGAGGGTAACCGCCTTCGGCATTAAAAACTTCTTGAGTGCCTGTGTACATACGTGCAGTTTCTGGTTTTAAAGCCATATCTGTGGCTTTTGTTTCAGGAGCATCATCTAGTGTCACGATTTCAATCGTGCGAGATTGTCCAGATTGATCAGTCACCTCTACGCGAGCTGTGTCAGCATAAGGAGGCGCGGTGTAAATACAGCCACTCAGTTGTGATAAAGATGTTCCCTCAACAAGAGAGCAGTTGTAGTTGGGTTTTCCTCCGTAAATAGGGATTTGGTAAACCTCTTTTGGTGAAATTTCGACTCTTTCAGGAACAGAAAGCGGTTCAACACCTGCGACTTTACTTTCTGTCGATTTGCTCCAGTTAGGGTATAAATAGACATTCATACCTGCAAAAACACGATACGCAGGAGCCATCGTTTGTAGGCCTGGCTCAACAGTAGCACCACCTACGAAGGCCCACGTGTTATTTAGTCTATAGCGAGCAGCTCCAAGTAACTCTAGGCAGCTAATGTCTTGAGCTTTTTTGTTACCACCTTTATCAAAAGGGTAGCAACCAATCGTTTCAAACACTAAACGTGTTTTTGGAGACCAAGGATATGAGTACCCATATGAGAAAGTTAACTGCGATTTTAAGGGGTAAAATGTCGAATCAACAGTGATATCACCAGGATTGCGATGACGATAACCTAAATTAAAACCATGAGTCCCTGCTCCGTTAAAACGTGTCGACCAGGCGTAGCCGATATTGTAAATTGCAGGAGGATTTTCACCTGTGTAAGGATCATTTTTCACATTCAAAGCATCGACAGAAAAAAGTAAGGCCATGTGTGAGTCTTTTTCAGAGTTAAACTTCCATTTGACTCCAGGTCGGAAGGAGTGAGTTCCTTTAGTAAGAGTGTATTGTGTGGCTTGACTGTCGTCTGCTTTGTAGTCCACGAGATGGGTTAAGCCCATGAAAAGTTGTAAGTTATCTGTGAGAGAGTAGCCCACAGTTCCATCTAAAGATAAAACGCTGTCTTTATAGTTCACGCGCTTTTGATTTGTTAAATTGTCATAAACTAATAAATAATCTTTTGCATAAGATAAGTAAGCATTGCCAACAATTGTGTGTTTTTTGAGAGTTTGACCCGAGTCCACTGTAATAAAAAACAAACCATCTGTATTGGGAACAAATGTTTGAAAATCACCAAGAACGTTGGCGTAAGTCGTTTCTGTCAATAATAGTGCCGTAGCAAGTAATGATGATAGTAATTTTTTTCTCATAAAAATATTACATTGAATTTATTAAGTAAACTCAAGCATATTCTATGAAAAAGGATAACATTAAGCAGCTAGATACTGATTTTCAAAATACATTGTGCGTGCAAAATCAGGAGAGTCTAAAAAGAGCCTGAGTTTGATATCGCGAATCCCATCACTCAAGCGAAGGTAATTCGTGAAGCCAATGATATTTTGAACAGGAGATATTTCGTAATGTCCCCAGAGGATATCTTGATTTCTTTCGTTTAAGATTTGGCGCAAGTTAATCGACGTTTTGTTTTCTTCTGTCACCACTGAGTATACACTTACAAGTTCATGACCTAAGAAAGTAAGAATTGAAACGCTATTTTTCTCACTTGTGATTTTAAAAGATGTGTTGTTTATTTTTTGAACATTGTAATTAAGTTTTAATATGCGCTCTAAAGTTTGAACCATGGCAAATTCAGGTTCAGGAATATAATTTTCGGGTGCATGGCACGGGATGATGCTGCAACCATAGGTTTCTAAAAAATCTTTAAACCAGAATGGATTTTTTTTGGATTCAATAAGGTATTGGTCTGTTAGGTATTTCATTTTTTGCAAATTTAAAATTTCCATCACCATTTGTTCACGGTCATCATTTCTTCGGCCGAGTTCTGTGATTAAAGTGGAGTAAAGGTAGAGTTTGTTGCCATCAGGATGAAGCGTATCAATGGCCCAATGGCAGCCTCTGTGGCAATGATTCATGACGGTAATGAATTGCAACATTTGTTCGTAATCGAAGTGAGTGTTATCGATAAAAGCTTTAAGTTTAACGAATCCAAAACTATCATCAGGGTGTATTTTTTGATCTTCTATTATAAGAGTAAAGTTGTGGTTTAAGTTTTCAACTTCCGCATATTTGCGGTTTTCAGATACGAAAATAACGGCATCAGAGAAGGTTTCTTTAATGTGAGGAAGCATACGATGTAAATATATATCCGGCATTTCTATGTCCTTTGGTCTTAAAGCTATCGGACCATGATCTGGTGGACTTTAAAGAAACTAGCCGAATCTCAATATTATATGAATCGTTTTAAGACATTGATTTTATTGCGTAAAAATTGAAAAATATTCAGACAGTATTAGTGTAAAACTAAATATTAAGTTAAAATATAGAGTTTAATCTCAATCAATAGGGTCAGTGGGTGGGAATGAAAAGTCTTCGAGCAATGTTTATGCGTGGTGGAACAAGTAAAGCCTTGATGGTGTTAAAAACGGATCTTCCATCTGATCAAAAGAAATGGGATCAAATTTTTTTAAGCCTCATGGGTAGCCCTGATTCTTATGGGAGACAGCTTAATGGAATGGGCGGTGGGGTGTCCTCCTTGTCAAAAATTGCTGTGATCGGAAAATCTCATCTTGAAGGCGTTGATTTGGATTATACTTTTGTGCAAGTTGGTATAGAGAAGCCTGTTGTCGATTATAAAGGTAATTGCGGTAACATCAGTTCAGCTGTGGCTCCTTTTGCTGTAGAGTCTCAATTGCTTGAACTAACAGATGGTGATCATGAGATAAGTATTTATAATACTAATACTCAGAAGATTATAAAAGCTAAGTTAAATATTTTAAATGGAAAACCTAACTATAACGGAAAGCTTTCTATTTCTGGCGTTAATGGTGCTGGAGCGGATATAGAGCTTTCATTTATATCACCAGCTGGAGCGAGCACGGGCTCTCTTTATCCATGTGGAGAAATGAGTCTTAAATTTACCAACGAAGATTTTAAAGAGAGTTCAAGAGTTTTGGGTTGTCCCTCAGAGCAAACTCAAAGATTGAAGCAGCGATTTCTGCAAAAAGGTTTTATAGACATTAATATTTTAGATGTGGCTAATGCCTGCTTTTTTATTAAGGCTCAGGACCTAGATCTTGCAGCGATAGAGCTACCTGATATTTTAAATCAAGACAAAGATCTTTTAAAGTTTATTGATATTGTTCGTGCATGGATTTCAGTAAAGATGGGGGTAGCGAAGACATTAAAAGAAGCTCAAGACATTGCAACTATACCTTATGGCGTTATTTACTCAGAAGATATTAAAGAAAGTTTAACAACAGACGGCGAGCTGATTTCAGGTCAAGATTGTGAAATCGTTTGCAGAGCTATCGCAGGCAAAAAAATCCATCAAGCGCTTCCTTTAACAGTTTCTCTTTGTGTAGCCACTTTTAAAGTTCTTAAGAAGATTTTATGTGAAAACAAAAATTCGAATCTTTCACACGTAAAGATAGGTACTCCAGCAGGAGTCATAGAAATCGGTGTAGAGATAGATTTAAATTTGATCAAGATTGATCCGCTAAAAGCCATTCAAAGAGGTGTTTTTTTACGAACAGCGAGGTTACTGATGAAGGGTGATGTTTACTATTTGTAGACTTTGTTTGAGATGTGCTTAATGAGAAGAAGTAAATCTTATTTTTAGAATGATTTTAGATGTGGCAGGTTTGTCATTAATAAAAGCTGGTGTAAATTTTAAATCACGCGCAATATCTAAAGCAACTTGATCTAATCCATAGGGTAGAGAATTGTTAAGCTTTATGTCTTGAACAGTTCCATCTTGTCCGACAATTATTTCTAGAACAGATGTTCCTGAGTAATCAGCTTTACGTGCTTCATTGGTGCGATGGGCTGTAATTTTTGATATCAGCTTTGCAGGTGTTGTAATCTGAGAAGTATCAGTTACTTGATCAGTATATGGGGTATTGGTATCAGAAATGTTGTTTGGTTTATTTAGCAAGTGAGCTTTTGGGTGTGGGGAGTTCTCCGGTTGGATTAGAGAACCTGATTTTGCTAGATTTGTTGTGGAACGGTTATGAGTAGGATTTTTTGAGTGAGATTTTTGATTAAGCTCAACGAGGAGCATTTCTTGAGTGAGTGATGTTGAATGATTAATGGCATTGGGTATGGCTAAAATTAGACATACATGTATTAAGAAGGACATCATAATAGCAATGGCCAGGGTGTTTAAGCGCATATATCTTGAGTATATATCTATTTAAACAGTGAAATGGCAATAAAGAATCAATTTTAAGCCTTACTGTGTACTATAAAAATTAACCAGTTCAGTGTTAAAATAACTAAAATTGAAAAAATTAGTTTCTGAATGTTAAATATATGCTAACTAAATAGTATGAAAAAATCTAAAAATAAATCTAACCCATTAGTTGAACTCATGAACCGTAAAGTTGAAATGCAGAAAGCAGCTAAAGAAGCGAATTCTTTTGGTAAGTTTAAAGCTAATAAGCCGCGTAATGAAAACAATTCTAATGTAGGTCCTTCGTGGGGCGGACGTAAGGGAAATTAGCAAATTCGATCATAGAAAAAATAATAGCTGATGGTAGATCTAAAATAGATAGTTTTTATCAAGTAAAATAGGTTAGTATAGTTTTGAATAAATAGCAGCATTATGTATTTTTGCTGATTTAGACGTTTTTTTAGAAATCAGTATCATACATAAATCGGTTTTTAGTCACCATTAAACCAACAACGAGGTCTTAGACATTGCTGTTGATCTAGAATAGTTGAATTTAACTTAGTGGCGCATAGAGCTGCGGATCGAATTGTATCTAATCTGCACTGAGTAGATGGGTATATGCTATATAATGTGGTTGGAACAATTTCTCGTGCATTAGCTGATAAATCTGCTTTAACTTCTTCTCTTTGGAAGTAGTAATGAGCAAATCCAGCAAAGTTCTGTGCAATATTAAGTATCCATGCACATTTGTCTGTTTCTTGATTATTCTCACATTGCTTAATTGCAAGGGGATGAAATTTTGAATTAAGCCTGTGTGGAAAATATGTTTTAAAATAAGTATACAGCTGAGGTAAACACACTTTGGCAGCAAACCAATCAGACTGACCTTCGGCAGAAGACCAATCTCCATTTAGATTGTGTATTCTTTGCTTTGGATTGCCACCTAAATAATGGCCCAATTCATGACAAAGAGTGAACGCAATTAAGTCGAAATCAGAACCTTCCGCGCGAATGTGTCCACCGTAAAGCATGATAATGAATTGATTTTGGTAGTAATTCGAGCCTGCTCCTAAATAGTTTTGGTCCCATCGGAAATCCCAAAATAAATTAGTCTTCAAGTGAGTGTTTGCTATTGCCGTTCGATAAGTTTTGTCTAAATAATCTATAATCTCGTAAGTATATAATAATTTATCATGATCTGATGGTTTTTCAGGAAATTGATAAGTGATTGGTTTTGAGTAATTATACTCATATGAATAAATGTTAGATGAACTGAATATAATTAAAAAAAATAGTCCAATTTTTTTAATGGAAAAGTAAAAATGTTTTTTAAATGAAGGAGAAATCAATACCACTTTTGCCTCTGATAAAATAAATCAATTATAAAACTCATTAGTGATGTATAAATAGCATGATTCGTTATGAAATGAACCAGAATAAAAATAAATAACTCTATTTGTAATTAATTAGAAAAAATTATATATAGGAAATTACTTAATTGATTGCCGAGTAGACAGTTTAAGGAGTTTTATGCGATAGGCAGCAACGAGTTCATTTAATCGAGAGATTTCTTCGATTCGTAAACCGAGCTTTGTCATTCCTTCGGTTCCACATGTAGATAAATTATCTTTGATCTTTAAATACACTTTGTTATTTTGTTTAACAGTAGTTATCTGACAAGTGACGAGGGGTGAAACTGTGCACTTCTCCTCTTCTCCAAAATACAAAAGAGGATACCCATAATATATATCAAGTCCTTGGCATTCGTTATTAAAAAATAGTTTTACTTTAGGGTCTGTTATTTCATAAAGATTTTCGGACTTAAAAAAAATTGAGGGGTCATTTCCAAACGGGTAGAGAATTGCCCTTGTTCGAACATGTATAGATATTTCTTGAACGAGTAAATCTTCATTTTTTATGCATGATAATCAATAATGACAAATTTTTTGTAGTGTTTTATTATCTAAGTTCATTAGGATTAATAATCCTCTTTTTCCGTTCGATTTTGTCTTTCATGAAAGTCAATGCAATATTTCTAATAGAAATATTACAAAAATCCAATTTCTTTAGCATATTGCACCACGCGGCCTAAGGCCATATAGAGAGACGGAGTCAGTTTGTCAGCATGGTTATATTTTCGACGAAGTCGCTTTAAATCAAAAACATAGACATCTTCGGCACTAAAAAGGGTGGCAATGTGTATGTCTAATGCTTTAGCTAGAGCCTCTAATGATTTAATGCTTGGTTCTTTATTGCCTTTTTCAAGGTTTGCAATGGTAGATTGGGTAAGCCCTGAAAGCTTTGCAAGATCAACTTGAGTCATTTTTCTCGACTCTCTAATGAACTTTAATCTTTCGCTGAGCGAATATTCGGGGTGTTTTAATTTAGTCATTTTCTTAGCCATATTTGCCTCAATGTTAGACTTTTTACACATATCGGATATTTCTATTGGAAATAATATATATTTTGTGTAAGAAACTAAAAAAACAAGCTTTTGGTCTTGTTTGCGTTAGTCTGACACACGTAGCGGAATTTACTTTTAGTTAAATTTGTGAGGAGTTAGAAATGAAGATCAGAAGGTCTAGTAAGGTTAGTGACCGTTTAGAGGCAGAAAAAAACGAATCTGATAATCGTTCGAAAGCTAAAAAGTCTGACGTTAAAAAAATAGCGAAGCCTTTTAAGAATCTGTTATTTAAAAAGCCGCATAAAATTATTAATACAAAACCAAGATTTGCAGCTTACTTTTCGGTTGCTGGTATGGAATACGCCATTAAAAATATCAAGTCTGCAAAAAAGATATTTGAATCTATGATCGAAGGTGATTTTGTCGATATAAAACACGAGCACGATAACGCATATGATGATTATGCTCTGATTATTTTTTATAAAGGTCAAAAAATTGGATATGTCCCCAAAGAGATAAATAAAGAGCTTATGACCTTTATTCAAAGAAAAAATGAAATGACTTTCTTGATTCACCGTAAGGTTGAATTTGAAGACTTTTATGATTCCTATAAAAGACCTGAAGTCATTGCAATAGTTTATGGTTAAATATGAATGTATAAAATAGCGAAAAAGATTTATCGTCTGTGCAGTGAAAACAATTTACTGCTATTTAAGCAGAATCGAACAGATAAAAAGAAGATAAAAAAGAAGCGCTGTGATTATGTTGATGTCACTGGACTTAAACACCTGTGGCAGTTTGATTTAAAAAGTATGGCTATATCCATGGAGTAAACAGATGGTTCTTTGTATTAGCCTTTATCGATGTATTTACAAAAAAGTTCCTAATTATTTTATTGGTACAAGTTGAAAAGCTGGTGATTTGATTACGACTTTAGATCAGGCTTTAATATCTGAAGGTATAGCGGCAGATCATAAGTTAGTGATTAGGTCTGATAATGGGCGGCAAATGAAAGTAATAAGTTTTATTTTTATTTAAAAAGATTAGAGCAAAAACTTGCGCATGAATTTCTTCCAGTTCAGACACCAAATCGCAATGCTTATATCGAATCATTTTTTTTAAATTTTAGAAAATGAGTTATTAAAAGATAGATATTTTAAAACTTATGGTGAAGCCTATGCTAGCGTATTTCGATTTATTAAATTTTACAACGAACGAAGAATCCACGGTTCAATCGGAAACATTAGTCCTGACCGCTCATCGTTTTTGTGACAACTTATTAGTGATGCGCGTGTCCGCTAGGAGCAGCCTTGTTATCAAGACCTCCGCTATTGGATTTCAGATAAGTTTCGAAGTTCTTTTTACTTTCGAAGTAAACGACAGAATGATCAGCTCGTGCGGCTATTATTGCCTTCGCCTTATCGACGGGTTTTCCTGAAACGGGGTCGATGGCTGCTCGAGCTTTGGAATCTTTGGCAAGGGTCTCTTTACAGTTCTCGCAGCAACCATAATAGGTCTTACCCTCATGGCTGACTGGGATCTGCTTTTTTGGAAAGTGCATATCGGTTACCATGCACACCTTTTCGTTCTCAACGATAGCGAGCGTTTCGGCTGCGCGTGTAGGCGTAAGATAGAGGACTGCGCTGAAGGCAACCCAAACCAATAAAAGAGCTGATTTAACGATGCTGGTTCTCATGGTCACTCCTTAGAAAGATAAAAGCCTTGTTGGCCTATCCGGTAATACGTTTAAGGCTGCCGATTTGTGACAGCCCATTAAAAAATTCTTACGCTTCGGCCAATCCTTCAATAATTGGGCAATCAGGCCTCTGATCGCCATGACAGTTGCGGGCCAGATGTCTCAACGTTTTGATCATCGACTGAAGTTTTTCGACCTTCAGTTCCATCTCTTTGACGTGACCCAAAGCCAAAGCTTTTACGTCGGCACTTGCCCTTGATAGACTGCGCGACAGGCCTACGAGCTTTTTTATCTCCTTCATCGAGAATCCGAGCCTGCGCGCACGTTTTACGAACGTAAGCGTGTGCACATCATTGTCTGAATACACCCGGTACCCAGATTCTGAACGACTGGCTTTTGGAACGATGCCAATTGATTCGTAGTGACGGATGAGTTTTGCGTTAACACCTGAGACTTTAGCTGCTTCACCAATATTCATGACCCTAGTCTAAACCTTCCAGCAGTTGGAAGGTTTAGACCGAATGCGCCAATAAGGGTTCAATGCATTGAAAACACAGCCTTTTAAGATTAACCTTCCAAAATGTTGTAATGTTTATTGACCTTCCAATTGTTGGAAGGTGGATGATGGAATCTCAAGCTCATGAACTCAACCATCATAAAGAAAGGGGCGCAAGCAATGAAACATGATCACACTCACCCAGATCAATCGGAAAGCTGCTGCTCAATGCATTCGAGCAAAAAACAAGAAGGACATGAAAATTGCTCCGTCGATAGTCGTGGTCATCATCACCACGGACATCACAAAAGCGATAAGCAACCTACAGAAACGAAAGTGAAAGACCCCGTTTGCGGAATGACGATTGATCCATCGACCGCAAAAGGTGGCAAAAGCACTTTCGAAGGGCAGGATTATTTCTTCTGCAATCCTAAGTGCAAAACTAAATTCGATGCTGATCCAAAAACGTATCTCTTCAAATCAGAAGCACCAAAAGAAGTAAGCGCTACCGAAAAAGACAAAACCTACATTTGTCCGATGCACCCAGAAGTTCGACAGAAAGGTCCGGGCAGTTGTCCAATTTGTGGAATGGCACTAGAGCCTGAAGAAGTTAGTTTAGAAGAAGCCGAAAACCCTGAGCTAATCGATTTCACAAAGCGATTAAAAATCAGTATCCCGCTTACGATCCCTCTTCTGCTGTTGGCAATGTCAGACCTAATTCCAGGCCAGCCGATTCAACACGCAATCCCGGCTTGGATAAACGCTGGGATTCAATTTATTCTCGCGACTCCCGTCGTTCTGTGGGGAGGTCTACCGTTTTTTGAGCGTGGTTGGGCTTCATTGAAAACCAGAAATTTTAATATGTTCACTCTCATCGCACTTGGCACAGGAGTGGCTTACCTTTTCAGTCTTATCGGTACATTTTTTCCGTCGGTCTTCCCTGAAAGCTTAAGAGTTCATGGTGGAATGGTCCCACTTTATTTCGAAGCTGCCGCCGTTATCACAACTCTTGTTCTCTTGGGGCAAGTATTGGAACTCCGCGCTCGAAGCAAAACCGGCAATGCAATTCGAGCACTACTAGAGCTTGCACCAAAAACGGCAAAGAAAATTCACCCTGATGGCTCAGAAGAAGATGTTCCCGTTGAGCACCTCCACATTGGAGACCTTCTTCGTGTTCGTCCAGGCGAGAAAGTTCCCGTTGATGGTGAAGTTACTGAAGGTCGAAGTGTTATCGATGAGTCGATGATTACTGGCGAGCCTATTCCAGTGGAAAAGAACCAAGGTGATTCAGTTACCGGAGCAACCGTTAATGGGACCGGAAGCTTTGTAATGAAGGCAACGAAGGTAGGATCGGACACGCTTCTTTCTCAAATCGTGAAGATGGTTTCGCAAGCGCAGAGGAGTCGTGCGCCAATTCAGCAGCTCGCTGATAAGGTATCTGGATACTTTGTGCCAGCAGTTGTCTTGATCGCAGTTTTGACGGCATTGATCTGGTTCTTTGTTGGACCTGAACCTCGACTTACTCACGCAATCATCAACGCTGTTGCTGTTCTAATTATTGCTTGTCCGTGTGCGCTCGGTCTGGCAACACCAATGTCGATCATGGTGGGAACTGGAAAAGGAGCAAACTTAGGTGTTCTCATTAAAAATGCCGAAGCACTCGAAGGCATGGAAAAGATCACGACTCTTGTCGTTGATAAAACTGGAACTCTCACGCTCGGTAAGCCAAAGCTTGCGATAGTGAAAACAATGGCCGGATTTGATGAGAAAGAAGCACTTGCATTGGTCGCTTCTCTCGAAAAAGCGAGTGAGCATCCTTTGGCTGAAGCCATCGTCGAAGGAGCATTAGAAAGAAAGCTGCACATTAATCCGGTAACGAATTTTGAGTCGATTACTGGAATGGGCGTCAAAGGTACTGTTCAAGGCCGCACCGTACTAGTTGGGAATCGTAAACTTTTAGAAAAATTCGGCGTCGATCCATCTGAGCTGTCTGCAATCGCTAAAGAACTACAGAGCACAGGTCATGGCGCGATGTTGTCTGCCATTGATGGAAAACCTGCCGCCGTTATTGCTGTGAAAGATCCAATTAAAGAGTCTTCGAGGCCCGCCATTAAGTATTTTCATGCGAAAGGTATCGAAGTTATCATGCTAACGGGCGATAGCCGCCACACGGCAGAAGTAGTCGCTCGTGAAATGGGTATAGACCGTGTCGAAGCCGAAGTTCTTCCAGAACAAAAGAGCGAAGTAATTAAGCGTCTTCAAGCTCAGGGGAAAATCGTCGCGATGGCTGGAGATGGTATCAACGATGCGCCGGCGTTGGCCCAAGCGGATATTGGTATCGCAATGGGTACGGGAACAGACGTCGCAATGGAAAGCGCTAGTGTAACTTTGGTCAAAGGTGATTTGACCGGCATCGTTCGCGCTCATCGCTTGAGTCAGGCGACTATGAAGAACATTAAGCAGAATCTATTTTTTGCTTTCGGCTACAACGCCCTCGGAGTGCCGCTGGCCGCAGGCATACTTTATCCTGTGTTCGGTGTTCTACTCAGCCCGATGATCGCGAGTATTGCGATGAGTCTGAGCTCTGTTTCAGTAGTAGTAAATGCATTGAGACTGGGGCGCGTGTCGTTCAGAGAGTAACTATCGTTCAATTTCAATTGATCGATGCCGCTTCACCAATGGTACACCACCGTTGGCGAATTGGTGACGAAGCAAAGTCACTCGGGCGCTCTCGAAGTTCAGACAAATGATCTGACCGATTTCCGTATTGGAACTCGGACTGTTTGGAAGCATACCAAGCAAACCGAGCGATTTGGATTTTTTGAAATCGAATCAGGTAACGGCA
>JBKBTW010000027.1:0-19617 GCA_046291245.1 Pseudobdellovibrio sp.
TGATGTCGAGCGTTCTTACATAACCAAGAACCTCAGCCGTGTCATTATCAACAATCGCTACTTTTTGACCGATTTGGAAGTACTCAGGGTTAGCCACGCTAATTGTACCACCAACAGCACCATTTGCAGTAGCATAAGATAAAACACCACCGCCACGGATTAAACCTGCTTCAATTTGCTCAACAAGTGATTTAGAGATATCAGGAATTTGGTCCATCAATGTATCTAAATACGTTTGTTCTGAGTAATTGTGGCGAGCTAAATCTCTTTCATTAAATACTACAGTACCTGTAGCTTCTTTTTGAGAAGCAATAGTTCCCATTGCAGTTTGAATTTCTGAAATATCATTTTCAGAAGCTAAAGCACCCATTTGTGTTGTCGATGGACCTGCAATTTTAACTGGAACATCAGCCACACCGCCGGCCCAATCATATCTTTTAGTAACTTTGTCCCAAACATAAGACCTTTTGCTCATTTCGTTTTGGAACATTTCAATTTTCATATAACGCTTCAGCATCGCGCTGTGCGATTGATTCATACCCATTATTTTCTCCTAGGCCGCTATTTATGCGGCAATAGTTTTATTTAAATTTAGTAACCGTATTTTTCTTTTCTGACAGATTCTAAATCGCTTAACGATTTAAAAACTTTACCACTCGGACTCGTTCCTCCACCTTGAGCTACTGGGATAGTAGGTTTTTGAGTAGGGGATTGTGTAGTGATAGTATTTTGGTTTTGTGTTTGTTGTGATGATTGAAATGTGATTCTATCAACCAAATCCTTGACTAATTCGCTTGGTCTAGCGATGCGACCATTTTCACTTGAATAAATGTAGTGGCCTCTTTTTGTTATTTCTTCTTGAAATGCTCCAGCACCGAATTTTGCGTTGTAAGCACTTACTATATTTGAAATTTCAGGTTTAGAAATTTCGTTTTCTAATTCATTATACAATGAAACTCTAGTATTTTGAATATTATTTTGCTCAAATTCAGATAGCTTCTCTTGAAATTGTTCAATTTGTTTAGTTAACTCTCGATTTTGGAGAATTAGATTTTGTTGCTCTTGAGGTAATTCAGATTGTTGAAGCTTTTGCAAAACATATTGTTGCAAAACATCATTAGGCACTCCAATAGTTTCAAAAAAAGTATCATAATCTTTGTTCTTCCAAGCGTTAGATGCTTTTTGAGCGTAATTTAAGATAGGAGAAGCTTGTTCTCTATATTGTTTTAGTTCATTTCTAGCTTTTTCTCTACCATCAATAACGAAGTCAAATCCATGAACCTTAGAATAGTATTTCTTCCACTTTTCTTCATCCTCTTTGGACTTGATTAAAGCGCGGACACTTTCGTCAATTTCCCCTTCGACATCCCCCCATTTATCACCGATTTTCCCCGTGTACTTAAATTTAAAGTCACTAGGGGTGTAGACAACCTGTTCTTCAGAGGCTACTGCTGTTTCGTTATTAGCTGTAGTTTCAACTGTAGTTTCAGTTGTAGATTGTGGGTTAACAACTTCCGTGTTTTCTAACACTGTATCCATTATGCTCCTTAAGCCTTAGTTTAGGCTAAATGAGGCATAGGTTGAGTTTGTTGCATCCCTACAGACATTCCCATACCATTTTGTTGTTGGCTCATAGCTAATGCTTGAGCTTTGTTTAAAATTTCTTTTTGTGTTTGTTGATCTAGCTTTGATAAAACCTCTTGGCTAGCACCTTGTTGTGCTAATTTATCCTTAGTCCACATGATAGCAGAGTAAGGTAAAACCATATTTTGATTAGTTGTTGAATCAAAGATACTTACTTTAACTAAACCACCCTCTGTAGGAATAAAACCAGATTCAGCTTTTTGCATATCAGCCACTAATTCAGATTGGAAGGCCAGGTGTTGTTGGTAACGCTCTTCATACATTTTCTTAACAGTAATTGGCAACAATCTGTAATCTGCTTGCTTCATTCTTGATTTAAGTCTTTTTAAATATTGATCATGTTCATCATCTTTTTGTGCAGGAACAAATTCACCACGGTCTAAAGATAAAATATCATTATCGATATTTTTATCTGTTAATAATAAGTCGCTTACAACTGCTTCTTTAGAGATGAAAGGCATTAAATTAATTATTCTAGCTTTGGTTGAGTTAGGCAAATCTTTTCCAACATATTGTAGTATTTGTTGAACTTCCATAGAAGCACCGATTTGCTCCTCTAAAGTTCCACTCACTGGTTTGGCTTTAATTCGATAACCATCATTACGCATGTTTTTAAATTCAGCTATATTAACAGCTTCACGTGAACCAACTTTTTTAATTACAGTGTTTTCATCAAAGTAGTGTTTAGCTAATGCTAAATAAATTTCCCAACCTTTACACAGAAATCTTTCAAACTTCGAGGCATAAAGTGCATGTCTTAATTTCTTAGATAAACCAGCATACAACATCGCCCATGGGTCTTGAATTTTACTCTCTTCGAGAGTATATTCCATATCTGCTAAACGATAGATGGCATTAATTTGTCTATTGATAGATGCCTCAAACTGTCCGGCGTCTCGACCTTGAAGTATGACTGGTGCTGGTCCATTAACCATGAAAGATCTAATACCATTCCATGTTTGTCCCATTTGAAGTTTGGTTCCCATTTGAGTAATAATTTTATCATCACTCAACGCCACCATATGATGAGCACTATTTGAAACTAAATAGTTTAAATGCGTTTGAGGTGGTCTTAAATCCCTTAACATAGATACAGATCTGGTCGCACCAGCAACACTTCTAAAACCTACATAATTTATAGGCCAGATACCGAAAGGTAATTCATCCTCTACTATAGTTTTGTTATTTAACTGAACTTTAAAGTAACCATTTGGGTAATCATAGCATTGGCGAAAAAACCAATATTTTACAAGTACTTGATTCTTTGAATCTGAATACTCACCAGTGCTGGCGTCAAAAACTTTAAAGGTTGATTCGTTAGAAGTTTTTATCTCACTCTCTAAAGATTCTCTTTCAGGATGATTTTTTATAAGTTTTTTAGCTTCTGAAATTTGTAACATTTTTCGAATGCATAAGAACGGGGAGTCTTCGATAGTTTCTGCACTTTTTGCCCTTAATAGGTTATATGGGTGAGTTACCTCCATTTTTATTTCGCCTTCAAACACAGGCTCATCGCCTTGAGCTGGTTGAAGCTGTTCTCCCATTAAACCTACAGATTCGATAGTTTCCTCACCTGTTGGTGTGATATAAAGCGGTATACCATCATCTGTAAGCTTTTGTTTATAACCTATGTGTTTTCCACCATAAGGGTCGAAATAGAAGAATTGTACGGCTTCACCACAGACAACATAATTATTACTTAGTTTCTCAACCTTATCGTGATAGTTTAACCTTTGTTCTCCATCTTCTCTAACTGAATTACTCAATTCAGCATCTTTAATGTCAGCTAGTTCATTCGGATTGTTTGGAACAATCAAGCATCCGGTCACCTGATTTGCTATATTGGTTATAAATCTATTTGCTACAACTTGAATGTGATTTTCTGACAATTTTAGTTTTGTATCTGCACTTAAAGAATCTTTATTTCTTTCGATGAAGTTTTGAGCCTTCTTTTTAAAGTGATTTCCGATGTACAAAAGTATATTTGTTCTTTGTTCAGCAAAATGAGCTTTATCAACCTGCTCAGAATCATTATAAATTTTTAATAATTCTTCATCGCTATACTGATCTGTTTTTTCCATGCAACTCCTCTAACACTAATCTTTCTTCAAAACTAACTGGGTCAAGATATAAGTCTTGATCTTGAATGTTTTCAAATTCTTGTTGTTTATCTATTTTTTCTGATTCTTGAATTGTTGGTGTTACAATCTGATGGGTAATTTCATTATTGGGTTTTATGAAGTATGATATGATTATATCATTAACTTGTATTTTTTCGCAATTAGCTTGATAACCAGCTTTAATAAGATTTATTAATTCTTTAGCGTTTATAATAGTTCGTTCCAAAATTCTATCTCCTCATCTATGTAATCGATGTAAGTGTTAATGTTTTTAGTTAAGTATTGGACTCTCTCTATTTGTGGTTTAATGATGACATCAGCACCTTTTACTACAGTTGAGACTCCGATATGGGTGAGATCAAAAGGTATGTTGACGGCTGCGTATCTTAAAGAGTCTGTTTGGTCATCCTTTGCCTTCGTTTTTTTAGTTTCTTTTTTAAGAAATAGGATTTCCTCAACCAATGTTTCGTAATGGTATCTACCCTCAGGATTTAACATTTCAGGTGATTCATCGGCTTCGATTAATAGAATTCCATGCTTAAATAAAGTATTCAGTTTTGATTCACCTAACTCATGACTCTTTTCGGCTCTTAAAAAAGGTTCATTATTGTTTTGTGCATGTATTGCAAATTCTTTTGATTGATAATCGTAATAAGCTTGAATCACCATTAAACCGACTTTAAGTTCTTGGTACTTTCTTAAAATATCAACACTTGAGGTGTTTTGAGTTTTATCGCCTCGCCATGTTTTAATAACTCGTCCAACCTTCATATCAGGTCTAACGGCAATAAAAGTTATTGCAGCAGGATGAGCTAAACCTCCAGAGCCAACATCAACAGCAGCGTAAACAGGCCACGATCTAGCTTCTTCTAGTGGTGGAACAACTAAGGCTTGTGGGTCGAATGTAGGGAAAATCAAACCTTCTGCTTTTGTGAATTTAGCATATACCCTAATATCAATTTCACGTTGTGTAGATAGTTTAGCCTTGAAATCTTCGATCTCTTCTACAGTCCTAAGACCTTCGCTTCCATCCTCAAAGGTAACTGTGTCATACATAGTGCCTTTTATGACTTTAGCGTTTGGCATTTTATTAAGTTCGAAAACACCACGCCATAACTCTTCACCAAGGGTAGGAGTGCAAACCAAACTAAATAATCCTTTAGTCGCCATTAAACGCGCTGATACCTCTCCCCATAATGCTTGAGGCATCTCTTCATCAGCACTAACCCAGTGGGGGGACATAGCCTGTAAGGCTGATATTTGTGTGGCGTAGGATAGAAAATATATTTTTGTGCCGATGTTGAAGTGAATACAATAAATTTCACCATCTTTATACTCGGCTCGCCAACCATATTTGGGGTCGTCTTTCATCGGACCACGTGGTAGTAATTGAGTAACCCACTTATTTTGAAATTCAAGAGTCGCTAATTTTAGAGTAGGGTAGAAGTACAGCCCGTATGAAGGTTTGCCTTTAAATACTTTTTTCCATAAATCTGTGTCAGTGGCGAGCCTTATACTTTTTCTAATCGAAATGATACTTTTACCACTTTGATTGGATAAGGTCAGGAAAGTATATCTGTTTGTAGACTCCCAAAACTCTCTCGACCATTTAAAGAATTTAAACCCAAATAGGTGAGGTAGATTGTTCTTATAGGCCTTGATCTCATCAGGACTAAATTGGGGTGTTGTAGCTTGCTTTGCACTCATTGCAACAAGTTGTCCTTCCGTAGTCATCAGAAAATAGAGTATTCCAGCTTCTAGAACCGCAGTGCGGACACAATCGATACTTGGCTTTTCTATCCCTAGTTCTGTTTGTCATTTCAAAGTGCGCCACTTCTTCATCTATCTTCAAAGAGTCAATGAATTGATCTTCGATAGAATTAGACTTCTTCTTTTTGTACATGCTCAATCATCTCAGTTATGTGTGCCGGTGGTTCTTCTAAAGCTAGGTGAGCTTCAATGTCGATGGCTGTTGCTGATCTTTCAGGTGGTAAAGTAGCGTTTTCAATTAAATGTTTATGAAGGTGCATAGATTTAGAAGCAAGTTCGTGTGTGTTTTTAACAGGTCCACGACGACGGTTGAGCGCATCTTGATATATTTTCAGTTGTATATCGGCTATCCCCTTATCGAAACATCCGTCTTTGTCAACAGGGGGTAGCTTCATTATGTCTCGCATTCTTTGAATACCTAAAAGTAAGATATCTTCTAATGACGTGTTAATTTCAGGTGGAGCCATCAACACAAATGCAAGGGTGAAGCTATTTCTTATTAGAGCCTGAAATGTTCTGTTGTCACAGATACCACCGCAAACATTGCTTATGTTAATTTGTTGAATTTTCTTTGATTGTGAAACACGGTAGTATTCTTGCCAGAAGGAGACTCGAAGTTTTTCCTCTCGTGCTGTGGGGTTACACCTTTTTCTTAAATCATCTTCAGTTAACATGAATACTTCATCAGGAATAACTTCAAGGATTTTGGAAAACCACGACGGCACCAAATTAACTATGCTTCTAGGGTCTTTTTTATCTCTAAGGTTTAAGTGCTGATATAAACGGTCATATTCAATCATTTGTTCTTACTCTTTTTCTTTTTTGGTTTTGTTTGATTTTTAAATTCGTAAATTAGATTTTGTGATATTGTTTGAATCGAATAAGCTTCGAACTCCATACTAGGATTAGATTCGCCTATTAGTTCTTTAATCTTCTGAAAGATGTGAGTGGCTTCGTGGACTAATAAACAGTGGATTTGCTCAATTTCAAAGTTATGTTGGAATAAGCAAACTATCGCCGCATACTCACCAATATTGTTAGGGATGAAGTGTGTTGTAGCATCGGCGTTGTCACTTACTCCATTTGCACTAGGAAGCTTGTATTTTTTAAGTAATGCATTAAACATTTTTTGATTGGTGCATAGGGTGTAGTAGACGGGGGATGTAATTAAGTTTCTATCTAACCACTTCATTTATTTTTCCTCCATTTAAGCTCGAACAAATCTAAGATCACATCAGTTTGACCTTCAGCTAAAACCTCCGCTAAGAACCCATCAACACCCCCAGCTTCAGTGGCATGGCACTCGTAGGCTATGGCGTGAAATAGCTCGTGCATAAAAGCTCGATTTTTAGTGTCGGAGTCATCTAGACGATTTAAATAAATTGTTCTTTTGCTTGGGTCGCATAACCCATGGCAAGGACCGTGCTCGGGGTCGTGCAGGTTCCATTTGTAAACCACAACCCATTCTTTACCTTTAATTTTAAATTTATTTTTTATTTTTAACGCCAACATCACCTCGGTTGAATCGCTTGTATTCGCGGTCTAAAATGGCATTCCATTTATCAGAACTCACAACAGTGGTGTTGAAGTGACGGTCTAAAACTATGAAATCACCAATTTCAACTATGGTGGGTTGACGGTTATTTATTGAAAAAACACTCATGCGTTTTAAGGCGCAAACATATAAGTAGGGTTCACCAGCAATCTTGATGTTCTTTAAATTCATTTTTTATAAGCTGGGTTAAGTTATATTGAGTCAGGCCTAAATCAACTATGTGTGAACCTCTAACGTAAACAGAATTACAAATGGCATAGGAATTGCTTTTCCACTCGGACCATAGTTTTGCTAATCGGTCGTATTTGGCGCTATTCGCCTTGTGGTTGAGTGGAAATGGCAAGCTTGGTATATCGGGTAGCTTTTGAATTAAGAGCGCCGTAGACAGGGTTTTAGCTTCGAAGTCATGTCGCAATGACACATCATTGTGTATTAATTCAGCAGTTAAATGCGAGGAGGGGGGAAGTTCCTTTTTATTTCTAAAGTTGGCATAGACCCCCACCCCCCCCTTGATATAATCAATGCGTTTCAAACCGTTCAGCCATCGTATGAAATGATAGTGGTCTTGTAACTCATTGATTTTATTCAAATATTACATCCTTGTTAACGCTTATGACTATTTCCGTTAGTCTTTACCCGATACACATAGTTTTATATTTTCTATATAAATTGCTAAACAAAGGAAGCGCCGCCGTTTTTGAGGGGGTTTCACCTCACCACACACCACATATTCGCTTCGCTCATTCAACCACTATATATAGTCAATATATATCCTTACATATACTACATATAGTTATCCAATCAACACAAGTGTTTATATTAATTACACTGCCTAAAAGTTCGTCTGCAACGTATTTTTCATATTAATATCGGCTATTTATATCAACACAATCTCATATATCAACATTTGTTGACTATAAGTTTTTCAATTCACTACCTATCTAATCGAATATAACCACAGCACGGTTGGCATCGATATAGCAATGTATATCAATTGTAACGACTAACGCTTTAAAACAAAGGATATACAATGAAGCTTTTAATTATAATCACAACCCTAATATCTCTTAACACCTCTGCAAATGAGCTAAGTGAAGTTTCAAACGCAATGATAAATGAGGTTATTAAGGAACAGGCGACAACACATAATCAAGTGTTGATAGCGATAAATAACAGACCCAACCAAACTAAAAAAGCTAAGTAAAGAGGGTTAAATGAAGCACTTTAAAATAACTTATTTAAAAGAAAATAAACGTGAATCAATCACCCTTTTAATGTTCAACCGATTGGATGTTTTCAAGCTATACGGTCAGACATTAGAAGTATTAAGAATAGAGGAGGTATAAAATGAAAATTGAAATACTATTAAAACCAACTAGCGAATTCGGAACACTAAACAATATAGCTATTCACTCTCTTAACCCTAGCTACGATAAAATATTGCAACTAATTGCAGAAGCTGAAAAAGACAATTTCACTCAAATAGTTGTTTATTCAGACATTAATTTTTCATCTAGAACGAATATTCATAATGGCATGTCAACGTGGTCAAGACTAATTAGAGACTTAGATGCTGATGTTAGAGCTGGAATGATTGAACGTAAATACGGTCAAGTACTCGGTCAAGGTTTCACTATTTACTTATAACCACATAACTCCATAACCAGCAATGACGCTGGTTACACCAAGGAGTTACAACATGTATTTCAGCATAGAGATAGGCTCTAGAGATTTCAAGATAGAGGTCTCGGTACAGAAAGCGGTCATAATCACAGCCATGATTTTACTAGCCCGCTAACCGTACGTTACCCATTGAATATTAAGTGATAACTACGCTTGCGATGGGTTTTTGTCAACAACGCTAACCATAAAAAGGATTATAAAATGAATAAACAATATTTAACAAACGCAAACTATATAATGGACCGTCAAGCTGATTATGAAACACTCGAAAAACTTCGCGAAAAATTCAAACCAGTTAAAGAAGATATTCAATCAGGCAATGGCAATTTAGCTGGTTTTTACTCGGTTAACCGAAAAACAAAAAAGCTTAAGTTGAATAAATCAAGGTCTTATAATTTCGAAACTGATGCTGGTTTATATGCTGTTATCTCGTCAAGTTTGGCCCTATACCGTTTATGTGCTTATGATGGAGTAACCGTTCACACATATGGTCAAGAGGCTTATAAATGCGTTTGGTCTGTTGGTTTAGTACATGAAGCCACTGGTGTTGTAGTGCATTTCGGTGAGCATAAGGGTGGGTTTAGCTTCTGGACTCAATATGCTTCTGTTGAAGACGCGCCTAAAGATTTTATAAAAGATTTAACTATGTTTTTAGAATATTTAATTTCAGATAACTTCGCTCACCCTTATGATGGCTTAGTAGCTGGAAGCGTGGCCTAATATGAAATTTAAATCACTCACCACAGCACTAATAAAACACGGGTTAGAACTGACAACAAACGGGAATCAATACTATGCAATCGGTGTTGAATACTCGGTGTCATTCTACAAGCAAGATGACCGTGCTGTAGCTGTATATGTAACACCGAATGATGATAAAGACGATCTTTACACAGACTATCATTGTGGGTTCTTCCCTAAGACAATCAAACGTATATTTGAATACGTAAAGGCGGCCTAAATGAACACTAAATTAGTAAAAATTGAAAGCATATACACAATAAACAATAAAATTAACAACCTAGAACTAAAAATAAATAAAATGAAGTTCACTATGTACAACGGTTTTAATTATGAAGAGTCCTTTGTAAACCACAAAGGCTTAGCGGATCTTGAAAGTGAAATAGAATATTTAAAGCAATTAAGAAAGGAGTTATCAAATGAAACACACTAAACAACCTTGGAACGTTGAGACTCACGATAGCAAGCTACAAATATGGTCTACTACTGAATTCATTGCTGAAATACCCCCAAGCTTATCTGCTAACCGCGAAGCTAACGCTAAACTCATAGCGGCTGCGCCTGAAATGTTAGAAGTTTTAGAGCAAGCTTTGCGATTAATTGCTGTAGCAGACAACAATCAATCATTTAAAGATTGCGCTCTACCTTTAATAGGGAAAAGAACTATTTCACAAATAGAAGATTTGTTAACAAAAATTAGAGGGTAATTATATGGACTATGCAAAGGACTTTTTAAAAGTGAGATCAATAGAAGATGCTTGTGTTGAAGTAATTGGAGAGCTTCCCGATGTGACAACAGCTTTAGCTACATATTGGTATGGTAATCGAGAGGTGATCGTATCTCCAGCCGATGAAACACAAGATGGGTTCGTTATGCATGTTGATATTTATAATGGAAGAGCTTTTTTAGTTGAGGGGTAAGTATGCGTAATCTAACTAAACGTGATTATTTCAACGAAAATGAATTAAACTTGCTAAAACAATGTTTAAAAAATGATCGTAATAGTTTATTGATAAAGCTCGCGTTAGTTACGGGGGCGCGTGAAAGTGAGCTTATTAAACTATCTAAAGATAGTTTAAACCCCACAAATAACACAATTTATATAGAAGCAACAAAGGGTTCTAACGATAGAGAGATTGCAATAAGTCATGAGTTGATGGTTGATTTAATGAATCTACCAACCCACATGCTTTTTGACATCAACACATCTAGAATTCGACAAATATGGTATAAGTTAAGACCTTTATCCATAAAAAAACGCTTTCATTGTTTTAGACATACCTTTGGGGTTGAATTATATAAAATAAATAAAGATATAATGTTTGTTAAAGATGCAATGGGACATAAGTCAATAAACAATACTATGGCATATGTTCGTTGTGTTGATTTCGAAACAAAAATGAGTGATAGTCATAAGCATTTAGCAAAATTGATAGGGTAGGTTGTATGGCAAAGATAGGTACTAAAACCAATACTAAAACGCAAAATGAATTTTCCAAGTTCTTAGTGGGATATAGATTAATCCACAACATGTCTCAAAGAGATTTAGGTGAGATGTTGGGTTTACCAGCAAGCAATATAGGTATTGTTGAAGCGGGCAATGTTGATTTACCTATATCTTTATTTGCTAAATTATTTAAACACTTATCAAAACCAGAACAACAAAGAGTTAAAGAGATTTTTCAGGAAGCTATTAATAAAACATTGGAATCTTAAAAGGAGTTCTTATGAAATTTCTTGATAATTATGTTAAAAAACAACAAAGAAAAACACAACTTGTTGAAAGTATAAGAGAACAAAATAAATTACCAAATAAACAAAAACAATTATCTAATAAAATAGAAGTTATCTTCTTTACCCTAATTTATTATAGTGTTGGCGCTTCAATACTCTATGCACTAATTAAACTCATATACCCTGAATTGATAAAATTTTAGTTCAATTTTCAGACTTCATCTTAGAATCAATCAACTCAATGCTCTCATCTTGTAATAAAAAACCTGTATAATACTTTTCAGTGACACTCGTAGAATCACCTATTGATTGCGCTGTCAGAAACAGCCCCACAGATCTAGCTAAAAGTATTGCGTAACTATGTCTTAAAGAATGTAAGGAACAGTGTTTTTCTGGTGTTGTAGGGAAAGTCTTTTTACACGCTATACTAAAAGATTTTGTAATGCTATTTACAGAGATACTTAAATCTTTAACCTTTATCCACTCCTTAATTAATTCAACATTATTATACAATATATATGCTTTTCTAATTTTCCTGTTTTTTGTTTGTTTGAATTTCTTTTTTTGAAAATCATATTGTGAGTTTATTAAGATAGATTTTTCTAAGAGTTTACTATGATCTAAAGCCATTAATTCAGAGGCTCTCAACCCAGTATGAAAAAGTGTAAGTATAGCTAATTTTTGATAATCATTTGAGATATTATTTAATACTAAATTTAAATCATCTAAAGTTAAATATTTAACTTCTAAAAATTCTTCTTTAGGTAAACGTAATTGAAAACCTCTATTTAAAAATTTAAGTATTTGATTTAATTTACCAATATACATTCTCTTAACATTCGTTTTTATATTTAGAGATTTTATTTGATAAGCAATATCTTCTTTTTTTGCTGTTGAAATATCTATAGAACCAAGCGCTCTTATGGAAGCTTTCAACTTATCAAGTGCTGATTTTTCACACTCCAAGTTTCTATCTGTGTATTCATACTTCCAATATCGCATCAACACAGTTTCATTTTTTTCTATTATAGAGGTGGGGATTGCTTCTACACCTAAATCAATGTTGTATTGTTTGCATAAACGTTTAGCTATTTCTAGAGCTTCATCATAAGTAATTTTATTTTGTTTTAGTTGAGTGTTGAGAGACTCAATCTCATCAGATTGAATGGTGACATTAGTTGTGCTCCCGTTTGGGTTTACAACCTGGTTATATAGACTGAATGTTTTTCTTTTTCCGTTTGGTCTTTTTAGATAAACTCGCATAGTCTTGCATTCCCTGCGTCATTATCAATCTTTCTTTGTATAATTCCATCACATTCAAACGGACACCTTCCATTTGAAATACAATTGCCGCAAAGTTTTTCTCTTCGCGATACAGATCTAGATTAATAACTTCAGCCATGCAAGCATCCATTGCCTAATAGTTATTTGGAGGTGAGTGAGGGATTTGCACCCCCATAGACGCTTTTGCAGAGCGCTACCTAACTCTTCGGTCAACCCACCCTTTTGTTATCTAATTTAGTAGTTAGTAACTAACCACTAAATCTAAAAAATACTTCAACTAAACAATCAATAAAGTTAAAATAACTTAATCAATTCAATTACTTAGCTAAAGTAATCTTTGGTTAGTAACAGCTTTTGCAGAGCCGTGCCTAACCCCTCGACCAACCCACCTTATATTCGGAAAAATCTTAAATAGAGGTTACTTAAGAACTTAGTAAAATACCTTAATTATAGACAATGTTTTTGTCAACAAATGCCTTTTTCGAGCATTAAAAAACTCGTAACTGTCCATTTTTCGCTCTTTTTTATGTGATTTATTGTTATATAAGGGCTTTTCTCTTCAATGGCATATATTTGTGCAACCTTAATAAGGGCATTAAAGCGACGTTGAGAAAGATGCCCATATAAATTTTCGAGTAGTTCTTGGTCGAAAGTAGAAACTACGGGATTTGTTTTTGTTAAGTCATTAAAGTTATCTATTCGATTTAAAATATCATGACCACTGAGAGATCTTTTTTCATGAGTGTTTGTGTGAAAGAACATAAGGCCAAAACGATCAACGAGAGGGCCAGAGAGTTTGTTTAAGTAGCCTTTGCATTTGGCCACAGCAAAACGACAGGAAATAAAACCAGAAGAAGGAATCCACTTTCCACAAGGACAAAAGTTACTGGTTGCAACAATTTGAAAATCAGGAGTTATCTCCTTCACTCGTCCAGCTCTTGCTAGACGTAAAGTTTCTCCAGTCATGGGCTCTCTCAAAGATTCTAAAATAAGTGGATTAAACTCTAAAAGCTCATCAAGAATAAGTAAACCGTTTTTAACTTTCTCAAGCTCTCCTTCACAAAGTTGCACGCCACCGCCAAGAAAAGCACCCAACGTTAAACTATGATGAGGTGATAGAGAAGGAAACCAGAGTTCTCCACTATGAGGTGTTTTTGAAAAAGTGTTAATGAAGCTTGTGTAGTTTTTAGCAAGAAATGATTTACCAGCACCAGCTTGTCCAGCGATCAGAGTGTGCAGTCCTGTGGTGGACATTAAAAAAATAAGTTCAGCTTCATGCGGGGAATAATATTCAGTTAAGCCTTTAGAAGGTCTTATCATAACGGTGGATGATTTTTGATTGTAATCTATAAGCGCATCTTGGGTTAAGTGAGTTATTCTCGAGTAATTGATTTGTGAAGAAGGACTTTCTGAGCTTTTTTGTTTTGAGGATGACCCCGTGAGGATAAGTTGCTGATGATGATTGTTGAAAGTTATAAGATTTTCGGGTTCGCGTACAGAGCCATTCAAATCGAGCTCTCCATAAATGATATGCTGCTGGAGGGAGTCGGTCATAGTTTTTTGATCAGTTAAATGCAGAATCCCTAGAGCTACAGCTAGCTCTAATCCTGATGATGATTTTTTAAGAGAGTTGGGCTGTATATTGACGATAACTTGATGGGCAACAGGAAATGTAAAACCTGATGATTTTAAAGCTGCTTTTATTCGAAAAAAACTTTCTTTGATCACTTGATCGGGTAACCCTAGAAAATGAATTTGCGGGATTCCAGGTAAAAGTTCTATCTCAACAGTGGCAGGCGTAAGTTTATTTCGTTGTTCTATAAGTGTATGAATGATCATGATGAGCGTCATTGCAATTTCAGGCAGAGCTAGAAATAGCAAAACTCTAGACCTCATAAATCGGGGTATTCGAAGTTCGGATTGATGGCTAAAGTGTCCTATTTTAAGAACTTATAAAATAACCACAACTGTTTTGAGTGATTTTTGATATTCTAATTATCGGGGAAATAAACTACATTTATCGTGGTTACGGGAGTCCTAATATGGGGATCAAAAATACTGTTAGAAGATGGCAGTTAATTTTTGTTTTTCCTGCATTAACACTTTGTATGCTTTCGTATCAAAATTTTTCTGACTAGTCTCCTGATGAAGAAATCAAAGACAACACTTACACTTTTAAAATTGATACCCAAAAATCTTGCAAGATATGCTGCAAACAAGTTATGTGGGGAGAACATTAGAGACAAATCCTATGCTTGCACAGCATAAAGAAGCAGCGGATAAAAATCGTTTAATCTTAGGCAAACCAGAAGTTTTATCGTGTACGTAGCTTCGAGAAAAATATTTAACTTATAAAGATAAACCAAGAGAAGTGGCTAAAATATACAACTCAGTATGTTGAAACTTATAATATAGGATTATCTGGTATATATGTTCATAATCATATTACTCATGTGGATGTAAGTGGAGTTAAATTGTCCTATGGAAAAGTAGGAATGTATTTTGATTCAGGGAGCAGAAATAATATTATTCGAAATTCATGTTTTATTCGTAACGGTTAAGAAGAGGATGATAGCCCAGAGGGTGTGCGTGAAGCTATTGTGTTAGATGGATCTGCAAATAATTTAGTTATATCAAATTTATTTTATGAAAACTTTGGTGGCGGTGTACATCTATATAAAAATTGTTGGGAATCTTCTAATTATAAACAGCTTTATCAAGACAAGTTAAAAAAATATAAATCTGGTTTGTTAAACACAGAGCCAGCAAAGCCTCTTGCTCAATTTCCGCGTAGGCAAAGAGCCGAGAAAAACACTATTTCAGGGAATGTATTCGTCGGCGGTTCTATAGGAGTAGCCTTAGGACGAAGACAATGGGCGATCATGCGAAGAACTCATCCTACTAACAAAGAGTGGGCTTATTGCGGAGATAAACCCTTTGCTTCCGGAAAATCGAGCGATGGATCGGTGTTTGATGTTATAAGAGATTATGCGAATTCTAATACTGTATCCAATAATCGCTTTATTAATACTTCTACAGGTATTTTATTAGCTGACGGGCAAAATGAAATTAACGAAAACAAATTTATACAGAATGAAAGCGCTATAGCTAAAAGTTCGAACTGGCGTTAAGTCGTGTAACTTGAATTTAGAGACAAGGATGTTAAGACTTCCAATTCTTGATGAAAAATTAGGTTTTAGCTACACTCGTCCAGTTATTAAAAATATGTGGAAGTTTAATCGAGACCTTGTAGGTGAAGAAAAATAAAAGCTCAATTCATTACGTTTTAGTTTTATTTCTTTTTTTATAAGTAACTATAATGGATGAAGTTTAAATACTCCTGTGCCAAGAGACCGAGTATGGGTATTGTCAGATGAAATCAGAGCAGAAAAAACGATCTCATTTGCATCATTCATATCAATGTTTCCGGATAAACCCGGGTATCCAGCTTTTTCTAGAATATAAGCCTCTCCTAAATCTGTGGTGATTTGATCATTTTCACCTATAATTCTTTGAAGTTTATGGTCTTTAAATAAAAATATGGATCTGCGGCCATTGTGATCTTTTGCTCTAAAAGCTACATTGCAAGAGCTATTAACTTTAGGAGAAAAAGACTCTATTTCGGAAATCTCACGAAATGTGTTATTTGCTATAACAGTGTATTCGTTATTCTTATAGAGCATGATAGTGTCTAAGGGCTGTTTTTTGTCGTTAAGTACTCTAGCGCTAAACACAATGCATTTGCCATTAGATGAGATTGAGGCACTATTTCCTAAGCTTAAAAAAGATGAATTGATGTTAGAGTCTTGATCTTCGGCAATAATTTTAAAAACTCCTCTGTAAGGAATTGTATTTAAAGCAATAATTTTATCGGGTGCTGATTCAGATAAATCGCCAAAATCTCCTTGTCGGGTTTTGAAAATTAAAGTTTCAGATGAATTTGAATGTAAAGAAAAAAGATAAGAAATAGGTTTTTCACCAGCAAATAGTGTAGATCCTTCGCTAATTATGGGAATGAGGTTTTTACCAGACAAAGAATAATAGGTTTTCTCTCTGTTATCTTTTTGTCCTTTAAAGTGTAAAATGCCATCAGATGTTACTTGTGCATCGGATGTGTTTATAAGATTTTGTTCAACATTTGGTGAAAAAAGAGATGAAGTCGTTTTAAGTTTTAGGTTATATGAGAAAATTCCATTTGTTGAGAACTCATCTGAAATATTAAACAAAATTTCTGAAGGTGTGATTTTGGGGTCGCTAATAAACTTATCTGTGGGGTTTACATAGACGATTTTTCCATTAGGCTCATCGTGAGTTTTAGCCCAGACAGCATCTTTAGAATTATCTTCGGCAAGTAACACATACGAAACTTTAAAAGTTACGTCCCCTCGAGGATTAATGCTTGGCGACGAATTGAAAATATAGCTATTTGTCGGAAGATTGTAAGTGTTAGGTCCATTTGCGCGTGCGAGGAGTTCTGTTTTGTAATCAGGAGATCTGCCTTTGTTAGCTTGAGCTTGAGAAGATAAACCTAAGAAGTTGAGACTTAATATTAAAGCGTAAAGAAATAATTTTTTCATAATTAAATTTTAATTAGAATATTTACGTTAGTACAAGGGTTAGTTTGTATTAAATAAATTTACAAATTAAATGAAATTAATTTGATAAGTATTTATCTTTATTGTTAGTCTATGATGCAGGCTTTAGAGAAGATCTGCTCTGGAAGGGTATGTTATGGCTTTAGTTGTGTCTAAGTTTGGTGGAACCTCAATGGGTAATGCAGAGTGTATGTTGCGTTCGGCTACAGTATCTGTACAGCAAAATTCATACTTAGTGTGTGTGTCGGCGACTTCAGGATCAACGAATCAATTAATAGCAATAGGTCAGGCTGCGGCTCAATCTCTAAAGGATGTGTCTGATAAGTTAGTTCAAGAGGTGATTCAAAGACATAATCAAATAGCGGATGAACTTAAACTGTCTTCAGCAAGAAAAGAAGTTCTCATACAGATGTATGTAGAGCTTGAGTCAGTCGCTCAGGGAATGCGTTTACTGCAAGATTGTTCACCTCGCGCGTTGGATATTATTTTAAGTTTGGGTGAGAGAATGTCTTCTGTTTTGTTTGCTCAAGCGATGGAGAACACGTTAAGCCAACAAGGTTCAAATAAAAAAGTTGTTTGGTTAGATGCTCGTGAAATTATAATAACAGATGATCAATATGGTAAGGCGCGTCCTCAAATCGATTTGATTGAGAAAAACTGCCAACAAAAAATTATAAAAAAATACCCTGACATAGAAAATACTTCAATTGTGACTCAAGGGTATATTGGCCGAGGCTTATCGGGGCATGCGACAACACTTGGCCGAGGGGGAAGTGATTATTCAGCGGCCCTTTTTGCTGAGGGCTTGAACGCAGATGTTTTAGAAATATGGACAGATGTGCCAGGTATTGCAACGACAGACCCTCGTATATGTAAAGATGCTCGATCTATAGATGAGATTTCTTTTAAAGAGGCTTCAGAGTTGGCTGTTTTTGGGGCTAAAGTTCTTCATCCAGCAACAGTGGAACCGGCACGTCGTAAGAATATTCCAGTGTTTGTTGGGTCAAGTTTTGATTCAGGCAAAAAGGGAACATGGATAAAAAAAGAAGTTCAAGAGGCTCCTTTGATGCGGGCTATGGCTTTAAGAAAAAATCAGTCCTTAGTGACGTTATCAACTCCTGAGATGCTACAAACACATGGTTTTTTATTTAAAATTTTTAAAGTCTTTAATGATTATAAAATTTCGATTGATGCGATTACTACGTCTGAGATTAGTGTCTCTGTAACGATTGATGGCTCCATAACGACTCATCAGCAACTTATTGATGAGCTGCGACAGTTTGCTGAAGTTCATATTGAAGAGGGGTTGAGTTTGATTTCTTTAATTGGAAATAATATAAATCACACTTCTGGATTAGCAAAAAAGGTATTTTCAGCTATATCTGATATCAATGTTCGGATGATTTGTTTGGGGGCGAGTAAGCATAATTTTTGCTTTTTAGTGGATGCAACTTGTGGAGAAAGAGCGATTCAAAAACTCCATCACGAATTTATTTCTGCTTAATTTTTCGATAAAACAGGATATAAATTAAATTTATTTAAAATATATGCAATGCGTTTTTAAAAAAAATGTGCATGTATTTTAAACTTTGTTATAAAAATAATTTATAGTTACAAGTACTTATTATTATTTCTATTTCTGTAAACCTTTTAAATTAGAGTTGGTTCCAATTTGAAACTTTTTTGTATTTCAGTTTATTTCATTTTTTTGAGTAAAGACTGTTTGTTGATTTTTTGTTAAAAAATCATTTTGCAACCAGTTCCATTTTGGGTTCAAATATTTTCACAAAACCAAAGTCTAGGTAAGACATTAACTGGCTTCGAGCTCATGTAAGAGTGGTTTAACAAAAACCTAAAAGAGGGAATTTATGAAAAATGTAAGTAAAAAATTATTATTAGGTGCAGCTGTTATTGCCCTTGGTAATTTAGCCCAAGCGAAAGATCGTTACCTTGTTATTTACAAAAGTGAACAAGGATTTGCAGCGATGAATAACTACATGAGAACTGTAGAGTCGCCAGTAAAATTGCAAAAATCTTTAAAAAATATTAAAGCTATGGTTTTACAAACTAAAAATCCTAACGCTTTAGAGGTTTTAAGAAATCATCCTGAAGTAGCTTCTATCGAAGCAGAAACATTTTCCCCGACGCCAAAACCAATTAATGGTTTTAAAATTTCAAGAGTAAATAGATTAAAGTCAGAAACTCCAGTTATTGATGTTCCTTCTGAAGAAAATCAAGCACCGGTAGTTGAAGTCCCTCATTTAACTGAAGGTATTGCAACTCCTTGGGGTATTTTGGCTGTTAAAGCAGCTCCAGCATGGGAAGCATCTCAAGCAGGAAAAAATGCTAGAGTATTAATTTTGGATACAGGTATTGATCCGAAACATCCAGCATTAGTGCCGAATTTTGAAAAAGGCCGTAACTTTTTTGAAGATATTGGCGGTTTAGATCCACAAAATTATATAGATGAAGAAGGTCATGGAACCCATG
>JBKBTW010000242.1:0-2428 GCA_046291245.1 Pseudobdellovibrio sp.
GGAAATGGAATCTTGCGTTGAACCTATTGAAAGCCAAACAAGCTGAGCTTTGCCAGAAACTTGATCAATAAGAACGACACCCCAATCCCTTGAGTCTTCGCTTGCATCACGATTATCACCCATCACGAAATACTGACCATCACTTAGATGAATTTGCTCCATATCTTTACTTTTTAGCTCGCCAGTCACCACTCTCAAGATTTGACGAGTGTCCCTTAAACAAGTCTCTTGAACATATTCAAAGTTTTCTACTTTTTTAATGCTCTGATAGATGCACTTAGAGTCATTCACAATCAATTCACCTTTTGATATAGAAAATTTATCTCCTGGCACAGCCACAACTCTTTTAATATAATACTGTCCTATTTTTTCAGGACGAGTAAAGACTATCACATCACCCCGCCGAGGCCCCACATCAGAAAACTTATAGGCTAATTTATTCGATATAATAAAATCCCCAGGTAATAAGCTTGGAGCCATAGTAATAGTTGGAACCTTAAAAACCCCTATAAAAAAAATTCTTAAAAACACTGCTAAAATTACAGATCCAATAATCCATGAAAATGTCGATACTTTTTTATTCATCTATAATTTCTCTTTTAATTTATGCTTTTGCCTATTCGCTCTTTACGTATATGTGCAGGGTCACAAATAAATGGAGCTGAATTCAACATTTGATCACAACTCAACCAAACTCGTTTAGCTTTACCTACTATCAACGAAAAATCAACCATACCCCAATATCTTGAATCTTGAGAATTATTACGATTGTCACCCATCACAAAATAACTATTTTCAGGAACAACATAAGTTTGAGACTCTTCTCCCTCTAAACCTACCTCAGTTTGGACAGATTCAAACCGCACAAAATAACTATAGCCATCTTTATTACGCTCCTGAAAGTAATCAGCATTTGACTGATCAACTAAGCTCTTTGAAATATCCTCCACGGGATCTAGAACCTTTTCATGATAAACGGGACTGCCATTCACAGTAACTATTCTGTTTTTTATCTCTATATGATCTCCTGGAATACCCATAACTCTTTTGATGTAAAATACTTCTTTATTTTCTGGATACCGAAATACAATTACATCTCCTCTTCTCGGCTCCGACCAATGAGTCAGCCACCCTTCTTTCCAAAGAGGTTTAATCCCATACGAAAACTTTTGAACTAAAATATGATCATGAGTAAATAAATTAGGCACCATACTCTCAGATGGAATAACAAAGGGCTCATACGCCAACCACCTAAAAGAAACAAACAAAACTAATGGTAAAAAAAATAAGAACAAAGCCTGCGGCCAACGCCCTTGTTTACCTATTTTTTTTACTAATAATCCCACTCTAATCCTAATTAATGACTTACATTATGGAAAAAACGTGACCATCTAATTGTTAATGGATTACAGATCACAGGTAAGAAAGGAAGCATCTCATCACAACTGAGCCACACAAAACTCGCGCGACCTAAAATATTCTTTTGAGGTACGAAACCCCAAAATCTGGAATCATGAGAGTTGTAACGGTTATCTCCCATCACAAACAGCTGATCTTCAGGAACAACCCACTCCCCATCACCAGGAAAACCAATAACCTGAGCCTTTGGCATCAAAATACTGTGCTCTATTGTTTCATTTTTAGAATTAATGAGCTGCTCTACAAAGTGAACATAATTCGATTTTGAATCTTTGTACAAGCCCTCTCGACTATTGAAGTCTTCTTCTCGTAACCAATCGAAATCCCAAGAAGACTTAGGAACAACTTTTTCTTGTATTTTATCATTAATGTACAAAGCACCGTTATCAAACTTAACTTTATCGCCAGGTAAACCAATCACACGTTTAATAAAAAATGTGCTCATGTCTTCAGGATACTTAAAAACAATGATCTCACCACGCTCGGGTTGACGGAACTTGACCATCCACTGCTCACTGAAAGGTGCTCTTACGCCATACGTAATTTTATTCACAAAAATATGATCATTAATGAGAAGTGTCGGAAGCATTGAGCCAGAAGGAATAACATAGGCCTCTAAAAGTAGCCAACGAATCGTGAGCGCAGCTAATATAGCCAAAGCCATTGAGCCCCAGCCCTCAGTCCAAAAAAGTTTATTTGTTACATCATAACCATTGTATTTAGCTTGAACGGGTTTAGATGCCTCATTTGATTCGCTATCTTTATTTTTTCCAAATATTGTCATAACTGCTCACTCTTTATCAATTATGATTGTACTAAATCTGAAAAAAGACAACCTCTAATCTTCTACTTTTAAAATAGCTAAAAATGCCTCTTGAGGAACATCTACAGAGCCAATCTGCTTCATACGTTTTTTACCCTCTTTTTGCTTCTCTAAAAGCTTACGTTTACGAGAAATATCACCACCATAACATTTTGCGGTAACGTCTTTTCTTAATGCCTTAATGGT
>JBKBTW010000028.1:0-19309 GCA_046291245.1 Pseudobdellovibrio sp.
CTGATGGTAAACTTCGATCAACGTAAATTGTTAAACATTCATGCGTAAACTCATCAACTAAATTAAAACATCTAAACTTTCTATGATCACTTAATGCATCACTTACAAAATCCATTGACCAGATTTGATTGGGTTTCGTTGGTTGTGGCAAAACCAGTCTTAAATGTGATTTCCTCTTCTTTTTAAACCTTTTTTGTATCTGTAAGTTTAACTTTGAATAAACACGATGCACTCGCTTTTTATTATCCATAATACCTTCGCGACGAAGTAGCACAACTAACCTTGGAAAACCCCATCTCACTCTAACTTGTGAGTGGTGAAGCAATCTTTGCTCTAAAACTACATCACTTCGATTTGAATAATGTTTATAATAAAATGTCGATTGATTAAACCCAACAAGCCTGCATGCACGTTTTATTTTTAATTTTTTTACTTCAATAAGATGTTTAACTGCTTCACGTTTTGCTTGTGGGCTTACCACTTTTTTGCATTGATCTCTTTTAAACACTCATTATCTAGAGTTAAATTTGCTACTAATCGTTTTAAACGTGTATTCTCATCCTCAAGTTGTTTGAGTTTTTTAACATCGTCCGATCTCATGTTGCCAAATTTAGTTTTCCAATTACCAATCGTCTTTGTTGAAATTCCGTACTTACGCGCAACATCGTTTATTGCGCCTTTGTAGGCTGATGACTCAGCAATTATGGCTGTCATTTGCTCTGCTGTGAATTTTGACTTTTGCATACTTTCTCCGCTTTCTTGGGCTTATAACCCAGTTATTCGGAAATCTCAAACTCTCCAGTTTTTGGGGATACGGTCATAAAGAAAGTGCGCCAACGCCAGCAGAAATTTCTGCATGTGTAATGAAAATTATTAATGAAACAAGACAACTCTTTATTAATGGTTCATTAAAATATGAAAAAGTAGATCCAGAACTCGTTATTCCAGATGAAATAGAATCACTTTTAGAAAAATCCGGACTAGGCAGTGCTATAAAATCAGGAAGTACAGAGTTAGACTTATCGGCAAGTTCTTCTAATACGGGTATACTCTTAGGAAATCCTAATGAGATAGACTCGCTTAGGCGTAAAATTGTAGAGCTTAATCAGATTATTATGCTTTTAAAGAAAGATAATACGACGATGAAAGATAAGCTGGATAAAATCAAAAAAATTGCTTAAAAAATAAATATCTCTGTAAAACTCATCATATAAGCTCAAATTTTGCAGCTAATGAATTGACATTATAGCTGTGTAGGGATTAATTTGTCTGTCTACAATAATTTTATCACATTATGTGATTCGGGGAGTAGCGCAGTCTGGTAGCGCATCTGGTTTGGGACCAGAGGGTCGTAGGTTCGAATCCTATCTCCCCGACCAATTTTTTCTTCTGAAAAAGTTGATCGGACCCTGTTTCCCAATAATCCTAAGTATTTGAAATCACACAAAAGAGACTTTCAATCGCTAGTCTGAAATCACACGAAATGTCCTTAAATTTCTGTAGTTTGCTTCCTTTACGCTTCTCGTATGCTTCTTGAAAAAATCCAATTGTAAAGACTCTTCACTCGAATTTTCTAAGACGGTGACCTTGCGATTCTACGGTTCGAAGCAGAATATTCCTCTGTCAGTAGTACTGTTTGCACGTAAATTAAAATAAAAAAGGGAAGCTGCACCACTAGCTTCCCTTAAAGGACACACAAACTATTTTAGTAAATAGTTAAGTATTATAATTCAACTGGGAAAGAAATACTTGCTACCCATGATTTGTTTTGTAATTCAACATCATCAAATGATGTACCTGGAGTAAAGCCGCCTAATTCTTCTAAAGTAGCATTACCGTATTTTAAATCTTGGTACTCTACATTTAAGCTTACTGCAGCTACGTAAAATCCAGCACCAACTCTGTAACCTTTTGCATCGTCATATTTAAAGTTATAATTGCCGCTTTTTTCAGGGTTTAGAGATCCACCTAAAACATAAGATCCCCAAACTCTAAGACCAGCTACAGGTGTTTGTACACCTACTACAGGCCCATAATTAGTTGATACAGCTTTTGCATCATAACCTACGTTAGAGTCTTTAAACTTTGGCATAGCATAACGTCCGTCTATACCAGCAAAAAATATTTCACCGATATGTAAACCTAAGCGTGCTCCAAGACCAAAACCATCAACATCACCCTTTGAATCATTGAATACAGGGTATTTAGTCGTCGTATCACCTTTTTCATAAGTGATCATTGGCTCCACGAATAATCCACCAGTTGAAAGAGCGTGGGCATTGATTGATAGAGTTGTTGCCGCAGCGAAAAAAAGTTTTAATAAATTTTGTCTCTTCATGATATACCTCTGTTGTATTAGTTAGAATCTACTTTATTTTTTAATTCTTTAGCTTTGGTTTCTGTAGAATCAGCTGCATTTTGAGCGCCGTGTTTAATCTTTTTAGCTACACATTCCATTTTTCCATTGATCATTTCACAAACCTTATCTTTTGCTCCACGATATGTCTTTTTTACTGAATCAGCGGTTTTATTAGCCGCATTCTCTGCTTTTTCCATTGTAGTTTCTTCTGCAAAAGCAAAAGTGCTTAGTGATGTTGTGGCAATAAACAATGATGCTATTAATAAATTTTTCATAAAATACTCCTTAAATAAAATTATCTTAAACTTTTTGAAGATCTTCCAGATACTAGTGACATTATAAATGATAAAACCGCTAGTACTAAAAATACGCCGATAAGAACTTTGCCTATGTCCATTGATAATCCTGCAATGCCATTTGCGCCGAAAATAAAAGCGATGATTGCTAAAATAAAAAATGCGATTGCCGCTCGTAACATAAAAACTCCCTTAGTTAGTTGTAGTTTGTAATAAATGCTAAATGCATCTTGTTGATAGAATACAAAAGCAATCGTAGGGCCATAAAAAAAATCTTTATAAACGAATATATAGGATATAAAATTAACACGTTCCTTAAAAGTACGTATTGATGAGACTTTTTTGTACCATTGGACTTTAAATAGTGATACGAATGCATAAATAATTAAAACAAGGGTGATGTATGCAATCAGTGAATAAAGCTAAACAGATAGTTGTGGTTGATGATGATTTGGATATTCAAGAGCTCGTTACGGCTTACTTTAAGCCAAAAGGTTATCTTATTACATGTTACAATGATGCGGAATCTGTAGTTAAAGATAGTAAAAAGTTAGGTCATACTTGGGATGTTATACTGGCAGATCTTTCGTTGCCTCAGATGTCAGGTATAGAGTTAGCAGTGCTTTTTAAAGAAACATTACCTCATGTACCTACAATTTTAATTACAGCTAATAAGTCGGCAGAGACTGCTATAGAGGCTATTCAAAAAGGTGCATATGACTTTATAGTCAAACCGATTCATTTCTCTCAGTTACAGGTTTCAGTTGAGAGAGCATTGCACTTTAGGGCACTAAATAATGATATTGTTGATCTAAGAGAAGAAGTTAAACAACGATCTTCAGCAACTATTGAAGGTAAAAAAATTATTGGCAAAAGTGCAAAATTTCTAGCGGCCTTGGATATAGCGAAGAGAGTAGCGCCTAGCACAGCAAATATTTTTATTAATGGTGAAAGTGGTACAGGGAAAGAAGTTTTTGCTAAGTTTATACATACAGAAAGCAAGCGTGACGGTTCTTTTGTAGCTATTAACTGTTCGGCTATTCCTGAAAATCTATTAGAATCAGAATTATTTGGTCACGCTAAGGGTGCTTTTACGGGGGCAAGTGATAAAAAAATAGGTTTATTTGAAGAGGCAGAAAATGGGACCCTGTTTTTAGATGAGATTGGAGATTTAAGTTTAGCGTTGCAAGCGAAACTTTTACGTGTTCTTCAAGAGAAAAAAATTAAACGTGTAGGTGAGAATCAAGATCGTGAAATAAATTGCCGAATAATATCAGCTACACATAAAGATTTAGTCGAAGAAGTTCGCAATGGGAAATTTCGTGAAGATCTTTATTTTAGATTGAATGTTATTCCTGTGAAAATTCCTGCTCTAAGAGAGCGAGAAGAGGATATTCTTCCTTTAGCAGAAATGTTTTTACGTAAATTTGCCTTGCAAAATGGTGTAAATGTAAGCCGCTTTTCAAAAGAGGCTATAAAATACATTCTTGAAAATCCATGGAGAGGAAATGTTCGTGAGCTGGAAAACTCCGTTGAGCGCGCAGTCGTCTTATCTACTGGGCCGGAAATTTCTTTAGACAGTTTCTTACCGACTATTCCTTCATTAGATTTACACTCACAAAACCATGAAATGAATTTAGTTTCTTCAGATAATATGTTTGTCGTTAAATTCGATGGTGAACTGCCGTCTTTAAATGATATCACAAATAAATACATAGAGTTTGCAGTTGAAAAGCATGGAGGGGCAAGGGATAAGACTGCAAAAGCAATTGGTATTGATAGAAAAACACTCTACAAACGTCTCAAGTCTGAAGAGGGAAGAACACTTTCTTCTGCACTACAGTAAAAAAGGGGCCTTAAGCCCCTTTTTTGCACCGAGAATTAGTGTTTGCGTCTTAAAGCCATTGTAAGAAGGCCACCTAAAACTAAGCCGGAAGCAGCTGCAATTGCAGCACCTTTAACTGGATTTTTTCTAACATATTCGCGACCTGCATTCGCATAGTCTTGAGTTGCCGAGGCTATGTTAGCCGTAAACTCACCAATTGTTTCTCCAGCTGAATGAGAAATTTTCTCAAGCGAGTTTGATACCGGTGGAACTTTATCTGCAAAACTTTTAAGTTCTGTTGTTGCTTTATTCATTGTAGTTGATGACATATAGACCTCCTCATTAATGGTCAAAATTTTTTATTTTTAAGCTGTATCTATAAAAAGTTAATAATTAATTTTTTAATGAATTTTTAATGTTATTTACAACTTGATCTTTTTTAGAATCATATCTGTTAAAAATGTCAGATAATTTTCTTTCGTAATCTGTTTGTGCATTTCCGTATTTTTGTTGGATTAAACCACCAATAGCTTTCATATCACCCTTAGTTTGCTCAAACTCATCATCAGTAATTTTACCCCAAGCTTTTTGAAGTTCACCTTTGATTTCAAGCCATTTACCTTTAATTGTGTTTTCGTTTACATTCATAAGATCCTCCCTTTTAAAGTAAAAATTATTCACACAGACGACTCCTAATCATCCTCGTTTTGTTAATATTTGTAATTGCAACCTGAGCGCCACTTTTAAATCAAATATATAAGACTTGAGTGGTGAATTGTGGTAAATCGCCTCTTTTTGTGGGGATTAATTGGTCATAATTTTTAGTTTAACAATAAAGTAATAGTAAGGTATCCATTTTACATGTTTGAAGTATTACCAACAGAAATTTTAAATACCTACTTGCAAAGAAGACAAAACGATTTAGAACAGCTTAAGCAAAGTCTAAGAGAACGCTCTGTTGAAGCCTTTAATCGCATAGGTCATCAAATCAAGGGTAATGCTAAAAGCTACGGTTTTGATAACTTAGAGCCTATAGGCATAGAGATGGAAAAACTGTGTTTAGAAAATCTTGAAACAGTTGGTCTACAGCTTATAGAGAAGCTAGATCATAGTATTAAAGAAAATATAATTGCTTTAAAAGATCGTCCATATGTTCCTAAAGATTACTAAAAAAAATCTCTGCTCATTTTTAATAATTTTTTTTATTTCTTTTAATGTCTTGTCTTATGGCTTATCTGGTAATTGGCAGGGATATGGACAAATGGTCGTTAACGGGGTTTTATTAACTGACAACTGTAAGTTATTTTTAAAGATTGAACATACACCTTTAAAATATACGACATATAAATCCGATTTTTTTTGCCCTGGTATGAATATTAAAAGTAAAAAAGTTCTTACGTTAGATATAGTAAATGGTCGATTATATTTACAAGGTGTAAATATAGGGGATGTATCGGAAGATGAGTTGTATAGTCCTTACACATACTCAGATGGTAGACAAGAGATTTACCACCTTAAAATTGATCCTATTACAGGATCATTATTGTATCGTGACCATGTTGAGTGGAGTAAGTCAAAGTACAGTGAAGTTACGGGACAGCTTTGGTTATCTAATTTTTTAAGTTCTAAATAGTTTTTTATAGAATTAATTATTGCTTGAGCAAAATATTAATTATTTAAAGTCCATGCTTCTATTGGACCAGTCATTCATCCGTAATATTCTTTTATTGTTGCTTAGAACTTTACGAAAAGTATAAAAAAAGTAAATATTAATTTATGTCAAAATTAGACGATTTAATTTTAAAAGCTCCTCGTTTGGCATTAGTTGTTGGTGTATTGTCTGCCGCCTTAATTTTTATAATACAGCAGCAACCCTTATCTGATGGGTGTGAAGTTGAGATATCTAATTTTACACGTCAAATGAACGGAATTTTGGTTAGCTTTAAAGATTCAAAAAAAAGAATCCAATATGCAAAACTTGATTTTATGAGAGATCGGTGTCGAGAGGGTAATAGTCAAGGGACATGTGAGGATTATTTTAAAGCTATTAAGCGCATTGCTGACAACCTACTGGTTGTATCACCCAAGTGTAATGAAAAACTAATTGAGGCATATCCTAAGCTAAATGGGACATTATCTTTAGGAATGCGTATTATGTCTTTGGCTGCGTGGGGGGAAACTCCTCCGGAAAGTATCGCTCAGCGTATAGGTTGGCTCACAGAAGGAGATCTTTATGCTTTTTGTAGAAGTAAAAATAAATATGTAGAATTATTTGGAGCAGAAGCTTACGTAGGCTTTCGCTCGAGCGTTTATCGTGAGTTCCCAGATCGATGGTCAGATCATATTTCTCTTGAGCAAAGATCAGAGCTACCTCGACCAAGAGCTTTAAAGTCAGCTGAGAATCCGACAGGCTCGTTACTGGAAAACGATATTTATGAAAGAAGTTTGTTCTCTCTGAGGTGTGATCTTTATCAGTAACTAGGTTAGATACTAGCTAAGGTAATGTATTTCCATTTAGGCGAGTTTTTCTCAGCCAGTTTACCAATAAAATAAAAATCATTTTCAAACTTATTTAAGATAATAAATGTAGAAGAGTCATACTTGATAATGCTCCAATCAGATGGATGTAGGCCATATTGAGATAAGTTTATATGTAGGTTAATAAGTTGTTGTTTTTGTTTAAACATTTTTTTCCCTCTTTACTTTAGAAAGAGCTACTGCAAGATGCAGTGACAGCTTTTTTAGGCTGAGATAGTATATAGGTGATTTAAAGGGAGAGTATTCTATGAAATTAGAAATAATCCAAAAAATGAGAAAATTTATGCGACTTCAACTTGTTTTACTCGTGTTATGGATTCCCTGTATAATTCTGATCTTTAAGTTTATACCTAATCGTCAGTACGCGGGCTTAGTGGCAGGAGCGGGATTTTTGATTATTCCATTTTATAATATAGGCTCTGAGTGGATTGGGCTACGCGTAAATAATATGATAAAAATGCGTATTATAAGCTCAATTTTATTTGTAATAATTTCAGCCTTGCCTATTTTTTTACTGCGAGTGTTTAATTGGAATATTCCATTTGATGAAATACAAACAGGTCTTCCTCTGTCAGGAAGAGATTTACACAGCTTATCGAATTATATTTATATTTTGATGCTTTCAATATACGCAATAACGGCTTTTATAGAAGCTTTTAAGGAAAATAAGCCGTAGTGGAGCTTATTTTGAACGCAAAAAAACAGCAATACTTAATCATGAGTATTGCTGTTCAATATTCTAGATAGAATTAACTCAATTAAAGCTAATTAGAACTCAAAAGGAGCTGGATTGATAAGCTCTGGCTTAGAGCTAGTGTCATAAGCATCAGTTCCGTTTGGTAATAAACCTAACGTACGAGCTTTTTTAATAGCTGCAGTCACCTTTTTTTGTTGAGATAAGCTTAATTTAGAGATGCGGGCAGGAGTGATTTTGCCTGCGTCAGCAATAAAACGACTTAAAGATGCTGGATCTTTATAATCAAAAACATGATCACCTGAGTACTCAGAGCGATATTTGTTACGTGCTGTTTTACGATTATCACGACTATTTTCTTTTTCCATTTAAACCTCTTGCCAATTAAAGAATAACTGAATATACCAGAAATCTCGGTTTTGGAAGCATTTTTTGTTGAAGGAGTTAAAATAATGAGCCGTTGTGAATTATCAGGCAAAGCGCCAGTAGTTAAAAATTTAGTGAGCCACTCGAATATTAAAACTAAGTCGACGGCTATGCCAAATGTACAAAGAAAACGTATATTTAGCAAGACTTTGAACCAGATGGTGCGCCTTTATATGGCAACTAGCACTATTAGAGATATGGAGCACACTGGTGGTTTCGATAAATATCTATTGAATCAATCAGATGACGTGTTGTCTCAAAGAGCTTTAGATATCAAAGCTCGTATCCGTAGAAAAATGAACAAAGCTAAAAAAGCTTAATTGGTTGAGGTTGAGTCATGTTGAAATTAAAAATTAAAAAAGGTGACAAAGTACAAGTTATCGCTGGTAGCGATAAAGGTAAAAAAGGAACTGTGATTGAAGTTAAACCAGCAACTTTAAAAATTAAAGTTGAAGGTGTTAAAGTTCAAACACACTATGATAAAAAAGATGGATTGCTGACTAAAGAAGGATTCATTGATTATTCAAATGTTAAATTAGTGGAAGCTAAAACAGCTAAAGCTAAGACTGAGAAAAAAGCTGCTAAAAAAACCGCAGCTAAGTCTAAATAGTGCATTCTTATATAGAGTTAAGTTATCACTCTATATAAAATCTTCTGTTAACCGAAAATATATCAGTCTGGGAATAATCTTCCCAGACTTGATTAGACTTAAATTCGGTTATTGTCCAGTCAGCCTTATCTTGAGGCTTCAAAGAGTGACGCATAGATTTTTTATTTTCATAATGTAGTCATGAAACATAAATTCAAAGCAGTATTATTTTTAGTATTTTTGTATTCGGCAAATTCATTTGCAACTGATCCTTCGAATATATTTTATGTGTGTGATCGCCAGAAAGAAGTTCGAGTTATCCGCGTATTTACATCGAGTGATGGCAAATGCAAAACGAGTTACTCTAAAGAGGGTTATACTCAAGTTGTAAGTTCTGCGAGTTTTTTTGCTTCATGTGAGGCCGTTTTGCAAAATGTTAAAAAAAATATTGAAGAGGGTGGTTTCAAGTGTCGTGAAGAAAAACTCGCCTCTGTCGTAGAAATCGAATAATATCATCTCTCTACAATGAAATGAGAGAGAACTCATGAAAATTACACTTGTTCAGTTAAATTCGAATGATGACATAGCTCAAAATGTAAAAGCTATTAAAGACATCATTCTTCAACACATCAAGCTACAAAATGTAAAAGATCAACGATTATTTATACTGCCTGAAAACAGCCTTTTTTTTAGAGTTAAAGAAGGTGATAGTTTAAAGCCTCTTTCTCTCAACTCTTCTCCTGTTTTAGAACTGTGGGAGTTTTGCCAAGAAAATAAAGTTAAATTACATTTTACGACAGCAATACAAACATCTACTGGAGTAGTAAATGGCTCAGTTTTATTAGAAGGTGGTCATGAGCCAAGACTTCTTTACTCTAAAGTGCATTTGTTTGATATTCACCTCCAAGGCCAAGCTCCTATAAAAGAGTCGGATTTTTTTCAGTATGGTTCGGACGTAACAAATTTTGTTTTAGATGACGTTAAATTTGGCTCTTCGATTTGTTATGATCTTAGGTTTTCTGAACTGTATGCAAAACATGCGCAAAAGGCCGTTGATGTCATTTTAGTGCCAGCAGCGTTTTTAGTTAAAACAGGTCAAGCTCATTGGGAAGTTTTATTAAGAGCTCGCGCTATAGAAAGCCAAGCTTATGTTTTGGCTCCAGCACAAGGCGGAGAGCACAGATCTAAAGATGGATCTTCTATTAGACACACCTATGGGCATACGCTTGCTGTAGATCCATGGGGAGTCGTGTTGGGCGTTATGTCGGATAATGAAGTTGGGTGTTTAGATGTTGAAATTGATTTAGAAAAAATTAAATCAGTGCGTAGGCAAATTCCAATGAGTCATCACAGAAGACTGTAATACCTCAAAAACATGCTTTATGTGCTAAAATAAAAGACAAAAAACAGGTCTATTTTCATTTGGTTTTTACTTTCCTTTTAAAGTAGAAAAATATAAAACTAAGTCATGTCTAAAAAATCAAATCGTTTTAATCAAAAAAAATCAGTTATTCGTGTGTTTTTGTTTATTTGCTTAGCTCTGTTTGTATTTGGAGTATTTGTGACTGTGTCACAATCTTCTTTTGCTCAATCATCACAACAACAGCAGTTAGGCGAAACATATCGAGATAAAAAATATAAAGGCGCTCAAGATGAAGAGGAACTGAAGGTTCAAAAGAACATTCAAACTTCTGAATCTAATAAGAAGAAAAAATCTAACGAAGCTGACGAGGGATTTTAATATGAGTATCGATCAATTACCTGAAGGTGTAACTCGTGAAACAATGGATGTAGATGTTTTAATCGTTGGTGGCGGAGCCGCAGGGTTGTCTTGTGCATATAAATTGGCAACAGAAATCGAGCAGCATAATCAAGCTGTAGCAGAAGGTAAGATTCAAGCAGAGCCAATTCCAGAGCAAATGATCGTGGTTTTAGAAAAGGGATCTGAGATAGGAGCTCATAGCTTTTCGGGTGCCGTTTTGAATCCTTCGGCATTGAAAGAGCTTATCCCGAATTATTTAGATTTAGGGTGTCCTTTAGATTCAGAAGTTAAAAAAGACGCGGTTTATTACTTATCTCAAAACTCGGCCTTTAAACTTCCGATTACTCCGCCCCCATTTCATAATGTTGGTAAGTATATTATCTCTCTTTCTAAATTTAATCGTTGGCTAGCTACACAGTGTGAAGCTAAGGGGGTTAATATATTTCCGGGTTTTGCTGCTGTTGAAGCACTTTATGAAGGTGATAAAATCGTAGGTGTGCGCACAGGAGACAAAGGACGGGATAAAGATGGAAATCCTAAGGCCAACTTTGAACCCGGTTTAATTTTAAAAGCTAAAACAACTGTTTTTGCTGAAGGGACTCGTGGAAGTTTATTTAAGCAAGTTTCTAAAAAATTAAATTTACGTGCGGGTAAAAATCCTGAAGTTTTTGAGGAGGGTGTTAAAGAAGTTATTCAAATGCCTACAGGCACAGTTGAAGCTGGACAGGTTATTCACACAATGGGTTATCCATTAAGTAAATCTATCGGTGGAACTTTTATTTACACAATTCCAGGTGATAAAATTATTTTAGGTTTGGTGGCCTATCTCGATACAAAAGATCCTTTATTAGATCCTCACCGTGAGTTGCAAAAACTTAAAACCCACCCTTTTATCGCAAACATGATTAAAGGAGGAAAAGTTTTAGCCTACGGTGGAAAAACACTTCCAGCTGGTGGTTGGTTTTCTATGCCTAAACTTTATGGTGATGGTTGGGTTGTTTGCGGTGATAGCGCGAGTATGGTCGATGTGCAAAAGCTAAAAGGAATTCACTTAGCGATGAAGTCTGGGATGTTGGCGGCAGAAACAGCTTTAGAGGCTATCAAAAAACAAAACTCTGATGAGTTTACTCTTAAGTCTTATGAAGATAAAGTTCATAACTCATTTGTAAAATCAGAGCTTTATAGAGTGCGTAATTTTCACCAGACTTTATCAAAGGGATTTTTTACGGCATTACCACTCATAGCCTTGCAGGAAATTACTGGTGGACGTGGATTATTTGATAACATGAAAGCGCACGAAGATGCCTCTGAAACAGAAACTGTGGCGGCAGTTTGGGGGAGTGAAGATGCGTTAGCCTCAAAAGTAGAAAATAAACTTCCAGCGCCAGATGGCGTATTGATGTTTGATAAATTGGGAAGTGTATACTTAACAGGAACGAGTCATGATGAGGATTCTCCTAATCATTTGAAATTACGTGATGCAAGTGTGTGTCGAAATGTGTGTGAACCTAAATATAAATCTCCGTGTGTTCAGTTTTGTCCTGCGAGTGTTTATGAAATGCTGCCATCAAAAGTTGAGGCCGGTAAGCTAGATTTGCAAATTAACTACACGAACTGTATTCATTGTAAAACATGCGATATTAAGTGTCCTAAAGAAAATATTGACTGGACAGTACCAGAGGGTGGCGGTGGTCCTAAGTACACAGAAACTTGATGTCGTGCTTTGACGGTTAAATATTTTTGAATTTATAAAAGTTAAATATGGAAAAGGAGATTGTATGATCTATACCCTTTAATTAGGGCAGATTAACAAGGCTCCTTTTTTGTATTTTGTGTAGTTCATAGACTCTAGCAGTAGGTTAGATGTATAATAGAGTTGTAAAATGTTAATTTTGTGAGCTTAACTATTATATGTAAAATCATTAGACAGACGGGCCCATTAAAACCTGCATAATTTATATGGTGAGAATCATTCTACAGTAGATTTATGATTGGAAATATTTTTTCAAATAGCAGTATTCAAAATTAAAATAATCTTATATAAGTAATCGCAATCGATATTCAACAGATGGAAGTTGAGTATTTTAACAATAAAAGGAGCATGGCTGTTAGCTTTAGTAAATGTTCAAGAAGTGTCTTAAAACAGAGGATGAGCATAGAGCAAAACGGAGTGGTAGTGAGTATGGCAACATTTTTTGCATCTTGTCCGATTGGACTTAGTGATCTCGTAGAAAAAGAATTAAAAGATTTAGGTTTAAAAACATTTGAAAAAACTAACAGTGGTGTAGTTTTTGAATCTAACTGGGAAGGTTGTTATAAGGCTAATCTGCACTCACGTTATGCGAGTCGAATCTTAAAGCCTTTGTTAGATTTTCCTGCTTACTCTGCAGAAGAAATTTATAATAACGTACGCAAACATGATTTTACAAAATATATCAAGCCCGAACAAAACTTAGCTATTGATGCAGCTGTAATAGATTGTAAAATTGGTGATCAAAGATTTTTAGCCATGAAAGTTAAAGATGCTATTGTGGATCAATTCCGTGAAAAATTTGGGATTCGTCCAAATGTTGATAGTAAAAATCCAGATTTAAGGATTCATATTAAAGGTTATAAAAATAAATTTCATATGGCCTTGGATACGTCCGGGCAGTCCTTATTTATGCGTGGTTATCGTTCAAAAACAGGTGAAGCTCCGCTTAAAGAAAACTTAGCTGCGGGGCTCATTGGTTTATCAGAGTGGGATCAAAAATCTCCTTTGCTTGATTTGTTTTGTGGTTCCGGAACACTTTTAATTGAGGCGGCAATGATGGCAGCTAATATGGCTCCGGGTATTCATCGTCAGCATTTTGGTTTTATGAACTTATCTGATTTTAATGAAGAAGTTTGGAATAAAGTTATTGATGAAGCTGAGGCGCAAGAAAAAGACACGTTAGACTTCAAACTGTTTGGTTATGATCATGATAAACGTATTGTTCAAATTGCTAAAGATAATGCTCGCAATGCTGGGGTTTTAAAATTTATTGATATAAAAGCGACTCCAATTTCAATCGCAACTCCTCCAGTGACGGAAACTAAAGGGATGATTATTTGTAATCCTCCTTATGGTGCACGTATTGGTGATGAGGACAATCTTAAAGACGTGTATCGTGATCTAGGATTTACCTTGAAAAATCGTTTTGAGGGATGGGATGCTTGGATTTTATCAGGTAACAAAGACTTGCTTGGAGAGATGAAGTTGAAATCTACACGCAGACATTACTTAATGAATGGAAATATAGAGTGTAGATTTTTGAAATACGAGATGTATGCAGGCACTAAAAGGCCAATAGATAAAGTTAAAAATATATCAGCACAGTAATTTGAAATAAATTTTAAGATCTTTAAAAAAGCAAAGGAGAGTTGATTATCCTTTGTTTTTTTATTTTAAGACAGCATTAATATTTTTTTGCGAATCTCAATGACTAAACTGAGTAACTCCTGTGAATTCTTTTAAACTCAGCTAATATATTTTCCCAATGCAGGATCATTTCTTTACTGAAATGTATAAAATTTCTTACGTTGATAACATTGATATGAGTCGATAAATTTTGTATATAAGAGCTTAGGCGTAAAGATTCTTCATTTGCGAGATTTATTAAAACAGTCGTGTTTTCTTGCCATGTGCAGGATCTTGGCTCGTGACTATGTTGATTTTTGTAAAAGTTTACCAGTTGTTGCAAGTGCTGCATCCTAGATTTAAGAGCTGAATCTAAAATACAATAAATGTACTTGTATAAATCTGAATCGTTTAAAACCAAAATATTTTTTAACTCTTCTATCAAGGATATTTTATTTTTAAATGCTTCTAGGGAGATTAAAACTATAATATCAGTAAGGCGAGCTGTATATTTAGAATAATTATAGCCATTTATATTTTTTTTGTGATGAAAGAACATGAAGGGTGATTGTATAAATTGAGTTTGGGGGTAAAGACTCTTTTGAAGATAGCTGTAGCTTCCATCTTGGTTGCGGTCCAAAGGGATAAATGGTGCGAATTGGCCTTGGTTAAAAGCAACAGCAGGCATCATGATGACTGGAAATGATGGGGTTATCTGGTGATTAAGTGTCCGAAGTATAGTTCTGCTTTCGACATTCCTCGTGTAAAACAAACCATCTCCTAATTCTTTATCAAGTTGAGGTTTTGGCTTGTTGAACAAAGCAGACCAATTCGAAAATCCAGAGTCTCCAAAATGACCAAAGAGGATCATTTGATTTAGGTGGTTTTGATTTTTACATTTTTCTACGAACTCAAAAACTTCTTCTATACTTGCGGTGACAAAATTATCGGTTTTTTGAATGTATTTAAATAATTCATTTTCCGATTGGAAATTATTAATTTTAAATAACTCATTGGTCTCGTAGTTATTTTGATTTCTTAGGATGAAATTCTGATCAACATCATCATCCAGACAGAGAAAAGAATCATTCATGATGGCTAGAATACAATTTCGTTGGGAGCCAGTGTTGATTAAAGAAAAATTTTCTAGTTTTCCGTAGAAAACAAAATTTAAAAGTTCCTTATCGAAATTTTTGCTTAAGGTTTTTAAAATTAAATCAATAAAAATTCGATCATAAAAAAATACATTTTTACTATTTTGATAAGCATAATTTTTAGATTTTTTTTGCAGAGAACTTAAATCTAGAGTATTAGAGATAATATGCAGTCTAACTCGATTGCAGTTATTGTTGTAAAAACGTTTTAACTGCAATTCTAAAGCTTGTTCCTGATAAGAAAAAGAAACGAGATCCACTTAAACAAATACTAGCAAAAACCAAAAATATTAAAATGCGCGTTGAAGTGGTTGTTTGTAGAGTCATTTGTGTGAATCTCTAAATCGAAAGATTCATAAGTGCTAGAATTTGTAGAATATGTTGGTGATGCACCGGCATCGCAATCGCTAGAGGGTTTACCGTATGTGACAGTAACAGTGTCTGTTTGTCCAGGGCCTAGGGGAAGATTTAAATCATCGGTAATACTAAACGTGTAATCTGCTGCTGAAGAAGATGTTTTAGTGACAACAACTGCTGGCGAAGCAGTCGCCTCTAATTGAGTGGTACCTGTATTAGTGATTTCAAAAGTATAATTTGTTGAAGATGTACTCTCACAATTTGAACCATTATAGAGATCAAACTTTCCAAACTCGACTGTTTGGGGTGCGTTTGTGTATCTAGGTGAAACTGTATATGGAAATTGATCACCATTGTTTATTGTGTATGAAGCATTTATTGGTGAAGTGACGCCATTAATATAATCTACTTTTATTTGGGCATCGCCAGCAGCAGGATTGCTGATGGGATTTTTTGAACTGCTATCACCTTTAAATGCCCACTCATTGCGGCAGCCGGTGAAACATAGAATGAGTCCTAAGCTTAGTACGGGGGTAATTTCTTTTAAAATATTTGAGTAATTCAGTGATTTCATTTAACTTACCTCAATCAAAGTGTGTATAAGTATAAGGAAAATTATAAATGACTTTTTTTATAAATGAATTTTTTTTTCTTTAACTAGACTAATGTAGCATAAAGGATCAATTTACAGAATGATCCTTTATGCAAAAAATAGCTAAAGAGCTTAAGTAGGTTTATAGATACCTAAATAAGCCGCTAAGATGAAGATTGCGAGTAATACGAAGTAAAGTGGCCAACCGATTTGACCCTTTCTTTTAAGAATTGCTATAGCTCCGCCAAAGATAGCCCATATAACAAGTTTAACATAAACCCATGTTGGCATTTCACGTGCCATACCCAGACGAGCGAGTAAGCCGAATCCGCTGACTAAGATAAAAAGTAGACCAACTCCGTGAGTGATAAATGCAAATGTTTTTACTTTGCCATTAGCTCCGTGTCCTGACCAGACTAAAGCCATTAAGCCAACTAATCCTGATACGAGTAAAAATATGCCCGTTAAGTGCATTATTTTGTAAATTTCATAAGCTATCATGTTATTCTCCTTTTTTGTTTTCATTTTTGCTGAATTCTAAGTTGTAAACTTAATCTTCTGTTAGGCCAAGGTGTTTAATGATGCGGTTGATTTGTTTGCGCAGTTTCGGAAGTGCTAATAAAGAAGTCATGATTTTTAAGTTTTCTTTATGCTCAATACTTGGGAAACCTCCATAGACACCTGATTTTTCGATAGAGTTAATAACTCCTGCACGCCCAGTGAGGACAACATGATCAGCAATTTTAATATGACCGTTTACATGAACTCCGCCCGCGGCAGTCATGTTTTTTCCTGTTGTTGTAGAGCCTGCTACAAAAAATCCTGCTGCAATTAGAGCATTTTCTCCGATGTCACAGTTGTGAGCTATGTGAACAAAGTTATCAAGCTTTGAGCCTTTTCTGAGATATGTTGTCGTGATTGCGGCGCGATCAATTGCGCAATGAGCTCCTAACTCGCAATGATCCTCAACAACAACATTGCCTATTTGGGGAATTTTTTGATGGGTTCCATCTTTTAGGCTCACGAAGCCAAACCCATCAGAGCCAAAAACAGAGTGGGGCCCGATAATGCAATGATCTCCTATGTGACAGTCGTAACCTAAATAAGTGTGTGAAGAGAGTTTTGTGTTGTTTCCAATCGATGCATTGTTTTCAATCGTAGAGTGGGAACCAAGAATGCAGTTGTTTCCGATGTGAACATTTTTGCCTATGACAACATAAGGCTCTATTGTACAATTATGACCTATTTCAGCGCTTGGATCGATGCAGGCAGTTGGGTGAATGTTGGAGTTCAGTGGTTTTTTTGTATCAAAAAGTTTGAAGACCTCAGACATAGATATATGTAAATTTTGAGTTGTCCAGACGGCCATGTTTGGTTTTAAACGATCTTTAACAACTGCAAAAATCTTTTCGGGAATAATTAACCCTGCACTCTTGTTTTTTAAAGCCTCTTCTACGAGTTCGGGGGTGTTTGCAAGAGTGAGCGTAGATGGGTTTGATAATTGCGGTGGGGTTATAGATTGAAAATCTAAATCAATGTCGTGAATGGGTGTTAGGGATAAGCATGATGCTAGGGATTTGCTGTTAACAATATTAAATGTTGGACTGAGTTCTTTAGACGTTTTCATTTGATTAGAGTAATGCTTTGCAACAGAAAAGACAGCATTTTACTTGTCCGAGACATGCTGCAAGATATACATACATATATAGGTTCGTGAATTTAGACTTAATTTTCCGTATTGGAGATTGTTATGGCTAAGAAGACATCAGCAGTAAGTAAAACAAAAGTGGCTAAAAAGAGTGCCGTTAAGCCTGCTGTTAAAGCAAAAGAAAAGGCTAAACCCCTTTCTAAGGAAAATAAAGCCAAGGGAGATAAAGCAGCTTCTAAAGTGAAGTCTAAATCACCTGAAAAAAATAAAACTCAAAAAACTCCAGTAGTTAAAGAAAAAAAACAGAGCTCTAAACTAGAAAAAAGCGCTCAATCTAAAAATGTAGCAAAAGTTACTGCAAAAGAAAAACCTACATTGATGAGTAAAAAAGGCAAAAAAAACGATCATGACGCGGAACTGCTAGCTGTGAGTAAACCAAAAGATCAAGGTGATTTGTTAATTGAGAAGGCTAAAGAAGAAATGGCTGGCATCAATAACAATGCAAAACTAGCTGAAAAAGCGAGTAAAGCAAAACCTGTTAAAATTGAGCGTGGGAATTTAGCAGATGAAAAAGCTAAGTGGGTTGAGCTTAATAAACGTCATGGTAAAGATAAAGCGTTAAACTACAAAATGACAGATACATTTGAGTCATTAACGCCAATTCAGCATAAAGTTTTAGGTTGGGGCTTTATTTTGAGCAATGAAAATGACCGTTTAGAAGTTCTTTTTGAAAACGGAATAAAGATGTTGATTAGTAACTATAAGCCCTCGTAATATGGTCGTGCATGGCAAAAGATGATTTAGTACAAATAGATGGAAAAGTAGTGGATGCTCTGGCAGGCGGTTTATATAAAGTTGAGCTGGAGTCTAACAAAGTCGTAGTGAGTGCAAAGCTATGTGGTAAAATGCGTAGATTCAATATTCGTATTGTTGTTGGTGATCGCGTAAGTGTAGGAGTTTCTCCTTACGATCCTACCCACGGGTTGATCATGTACCGTCACAAATAAGTCACAGGCATAAAAAAATCTTTATGGTCATCAAACAATTTTTTAAAAAAATAGATTAAAATTAAAAACACGAGGTTTTTATGGATCAAGCGTTAGGGGCTTATTTAAGCCGTTTTGTAGCAGGTGTTTCACTTAAGTCTGCAGCTGCTGTTTTAGAGTTAGCGGCTGATGGAGCAACGGTTCCTTTTATTGCCAGATATCGTAAAGAAAAAACTGGTAATTTAGATGAAGTTCAAATTAGAGCAGTTATAGAGGCTAATGATACTTATCAAGAGGTTGTTAAGCGAAAGGCTTTCTTGATTAAAGAGATTGGCGAACAAAACAATTTAACTCCGGAAATTGAAAAGCGTATTACGGCTTCATGGGATTTGAATGAGTTAGAAGAAATTTACAAACCATTCAAAAAGAAAAAGAAAACAAAAGCAACAGTTGCCAGAGATGCAGGTTTAGAACCTTTGGCAAATTGGATCTGGGATATGGGTCATGGTATTACGAAGGACAACACAACCATGGAAATGAAAGCTAAATCTTTCTTAAATCCAGATCAAAAAATTGTCACTTATGAGGATGCACTTAAAGGTGCGCAAGATATTATTGTTGAAAAAATTGCGAATGAAACAACTCTGCGTGATAGAGTCGTTCATAACTACTTTTAAAAAGGTAAAGTTACGTCAAAAGCAGCA
>JBKBTW010000029.1:0-18215 GCA_046291245.1 Pseudobdellovibrio sp.
AGATTATACGGTAGAGCATATCCTTAATTTATTTATCAAATTGTTAGAGCGAGTGTTTAGATTTGTATGTCATTTAAAGCTTATTTGGTGACTACAAACAAATCACTCCACTCTACGGAAAGAAAATATTTATGTCTGAATTAATGTTAAAAAAAATCGAAGACCTTGAGCGTCGCAATGATCAAGCTTTTGCTGGTGGTGGCGCCGACAAAGTAGCTAAACACAAACAAGGAGGAAGGCTTACCGCTCGTGAAAGAGTTGAGGTTCTTCTAGATCCCGGCAGCTTTGTTGAAATGGATCGCTTCATGACTCACAAATGCACTAACTTTGGCATGGATAAAAATAAAGTCTTAGGTGATGGCATTATCACAGGTTATGGCCGCATCAATGGAAAGCTTGTTTATCTTTCATCGCAAGACTTTACTGTTAATGGTGGCTCAATGTCTCGAACCCAAGCCAATAAAATTTGTAAAGTGATGGATTTAGCTATTAGAAATGGAGCTCCATTTATATCTATAAATGATTCGGGTGGTGCACGTATTCAAGAAGGGATTGAGTCTCTTGGTGGCTATGCCGATATTTTTACTCGCAACACAATGGCGTCTGGAGTTATTCCACAAATTACAGCAATCATGGGGCCATGTGCTGGTGGCGCTGTTTACTCGCCTTCAATCACAGATTTTGTCTTTATGGTTGAAAATACGAGTTACATGTTTGTAACAGGACCAGATGTTATTAAAACTGTTACACACGAAGATGTAACTAAAGAAGAACTCGGGGGAGCCTCAACTCATTCTCAGAAATCAGGGGTCGCACACTATACAGCAAATGATGATAAACACTGTTTGCTTTTAATCCGCGAACTTATGAACTTTATACCTTCAAATAATTTAGATGATACGCCTACGCTCTCAACTAAAGATAATCCTGATCGTATTGTTGAAAAACTGAATACCTTGATTCCTGACAATCCAAAAAAACCGTACGACATGCTTCAAGTCATTTCAGAAGTTGTTGATGAAGGGTATTTTTTAGAAGTTCATAAAAATTTCGCTAAAAACATTGTCGTGGGTTATGCGCGCATGAATGGTCGTCCAGTAGGTATAGTTGCCAACCAACCTCAATTTTTAGCAGGATGTTTGAATATTGATGCATCCAGAAAAGCTGCACGCTTTATACGGTTTTGTGATGCTTTTAATATTCCTATCGTTTCATTTGTAGATGTTCCTGGATTTTTACCTGGTCGTGATCAAGAGTGGAACGGAATTATCACTCATGGAGCTAAACTTTTATATGCTTACGCAGAGGCGACTGTTCCTAAAGTGACTGTCATTACGCGTAAAGCGTATGGCGGAGCTTACATTGTTATGGGCTCTAAACTTTTAAGATCTGACGTGAACTTAGCTTACCCATCAGCAGAAATTGCAGTTATGGGAGCTGAAGGAGCTGTTAATATTATTCATAGAGATAAGATCTCTAAAGCGGCAGATCCTGCAGCTGAGAGAGCAAAATTGACTGCTGAGTACGAACAGATGTTTAGCAACCCTTATGTCTCTGCAGATCTTGGTTATACAGATGAAGTGATAGAACCATCATTAACAAGAAAAAGAATTATCGATTCTCTTGAGATGCTAAAAAATAAACGCGATGTTAATCCACCAAAAAAACACGGGAACATCCCTTTATAATTTTTTACAAGGGCTTACTTTTTGGAGTGAGCCCTGAGGAATATATATGACAAATAATCATGAGATCTCTACACCGCTCAATGCACCATTTAAAAAAATCCTCGTGGCCAACAGAGGCGAAATCGCAATTCGTGTGACACGTGCTTGTCGTGAATTAGGTATTGCGACAGTTTCTGTATTCAGTGACGCTGATCGCGATAGTTTACATGTGTTTCTTGCCGACGAAGCTTATCATATTGGACCAAGTCCTTCTCGCGAAAGTTATTTAAACTACCGAAAAATTATTGAAGTGGCTGTGAAAGCCGGTGTGGATGCTATTCACCCTGGATACGGATTTTTATCAGAAAATGTAACTTTTGTTAGAGCTTGCAAAGAAGCTGGTATTACTTTTATTGGGCCTACTCCTGAAAATATGGAATCAATGGGGGATAAACTCTCGGCGAAAGCCCTTATGAAGAAGGCCAATGTTCCTACAGTACCTGGGAGTGATGGCGGCGTAGAAACAATTGAAGATGCTTTGAGTGTTATTAAAAAAATAGGACTACCTGTGATCATCAAAGCTTCAGCAGGTGGTGGCGGTAAAGGTATGCGCGTCGTAAAAAGTGAATCTGAAATAGAAAGTGCTTTCAGAGCCTGTCGTTCAGAAGGACAAAACTATTTTGCAAATCCAACTGTTTATATCGAAAAATTCATCAATGATCCAAAGCACATTGAAATACAAGTTTTTGGAGATACTCATGGCAATGTCGTGCATTTATTTGAACGTGAGTGCTCCGTGCAAAGACGCCATCAAAAAATTATTGAAGAATCTCCATCTCCATCCGTTCCTCCTGACGTGAGAAATAAGATGGGAGAAGCAGCTGTGAGAGCTGCTAAATCGATTAATTACGTAGGTGCTGGTACAATCGAATTTATTTTTGATAATCAAACTAAAGATTTTTACTTCATGGAGATGAACACGCGTCTTCAAGTTGAGCACCCTATTACAGAACTTGTAACAGGATTTGACTTGGTTAAAGAGCAAATTTTTGTAGCTAAAGGAAAACCTCTTAGTTTTAAACAAGAAGATATTCGCCAAGATGGTCATGCGATTGAAGCACGTATTTGTGCTGAAGATCCTATTACATATCAACCTTCTCCAGGAACTATTAGAGCGTGTCGTCACCCACAAGGACCATTTTTACGTATAGACTCTTATGCTTACCCAGGATATCAAGTTCCTCTTTTTTATGATCCAATGATAGCAAAAGTGATCACTTGGGGAGAGACGCGCGAAGAAGCGATTGATCGTATGCAAAGAGCTTTGACTGAATTTGTCATAACAGGAATTAAAACTAATATTGTATTACACAAATCAATTTTAAAAAGTCCAAAATTTCTTGATGGTTCTTATACTACTCAGTTTATCGAGAAAAATTTTGAAGTGCTCGAACCTGAGCTTTTTAAAGAAGTTGAAGATCCGGTTTTTTTAATTGCTGCGGCTATTACTGCTTATGAAGATCGTAAGTCAAAAGATGCTCGTAGGCACAATGTAAGATCAAATTGGCGCAGCCTTAGTCGTAAAATTCAACTTAGAACATAGGATAATATATGTATTTTGAAGCAGAGCTTAACGGTAAAAAATATAAAGTTGATGTTCATGAAGAACGTCATTCATGGAAAATTTCTTTACAGCAACAAGGTAAAGATTGGACTCATTATGACATTTCTAAAAATGATTTTAAATATGCAGAAGAGTACATAAGCTTCTTATTTAATGGTAAATCATATCTTATAGATGTTCTCGGACAAGACACAGATTACACTGTGTTCACGCGCAATTCATTTCGTACAATTAAAATCTACAATGATGAGATGATTTTGCATGAGTCTCTTAAAAAAGGGGGCGGTTTTGGTTCAGACACTGAATTAAAATCAGGAATGCCTGGTAAAATTATCGAGGTTTTTGTAAAAGAAGGCGACATCATTAAAGCAGGTAAACCCTTACTTATTATGGAAGCCATGAAAATGGAAAATGAAATGCGTGCTCCGAATGATGTGAAAATCAAACAAATATGCGTGAAACAAGGTGATTCCGTAGAAAGTGGAGTTATTTTAATTAAGTTTGATAAAATTGATTAAATGCTTTAAATCATTTATAAACAAAAAAACCAGATCAATATGATCTGGTTTTTTTTGACTTTATAAAAGTCATTTTCGATTTGCAAAAAATAATTTTCGTCTGTCATGCACTACAGAGGTTTAATAACCCCATTTCCATCTAAATGAAATCTATGTGAGCCTTCGATTTTTTGTACAATTGTGCTGTTAACCCACTTCAAACTTAACGTCATCCCTGCTAAAGGATCTGCTGATTTATTCATATTATAAACATAATCAACGGTTACGCTGGCATTAAAAGTAAAACCAAAAGCAGTTCTCATTTCAATAGGTTCAATAGTCGCTAGGCCAATATATTTACCGATACCTTTGATGCTTCCACCATGAACTAAAACTACACGGTAAACCAATCGCGCAACTACCATATTGAAGCCATTTTTATATTCGATTTGGTATATTTTACTTGTTGGCTCTTTCCAATTTTCTAATTGCTGCCAGTTGGTAATATTTTCTGGCAACGCATTAGCTTTTGCTAAGCTGTAACTTGCGACTGGTCGTCCTTTGTCTACAACCTTCCAAACCTTAGCTCCAATATTCACAACTTTATCAACTATAACATCAACTTGATCTAGTGTTTCTTGGATAGGAGCGAATACTTCACCAACCGAGGCAGCACCTAAACCAATGCCATCATTAATTTGAGTTTGTTGCGCTTGTTCACCATAAAAACCTATTGTCGATGACAACATGTTTTTTTGTGTAGCGTAGTTCGCTGGTAATTCTTTGATATCTACTGAGGAGATCGTAAGTTGTCTTATTTGATCTTCAGATAACTTATTTACTGCTACATTGTTTGGTACTTGTGTTTGTGCTATAGCATTCATTGATAAGGTTGATAATATCAATGATGCTGTTACTATATTTTTCTTCATGACACCCCCATGTCCTAGGGGGACAATATTTAATTTGATTTTTTTTCACAACAAGAATGTTCAATTTATTTTACACTTGTAAATTGTACTTAAAGCTTAGCTTTTTTTCGTCAAAAGTTTTTACACTTTAAATTGCATGAGCATTTCAGAGGCCGAAAAAGCATTATATTTTTTTCAATAACTCTTGCTTCTTTAGTTCGTATTCTTCATGAGTTATTGCGCCAGCTTGATAGAGTTTATGAAGGTCTTCGATGGCTTTTAAAGTCCTGTCGGTATGGTCTGTTATGTGAGAGCGCTCTTGATGAACACTTGATACTGAAGAGTTCGAACCAGAGTTATATTTAAAAGATGAATCCGTATTGTTGCCTGATAGCTTATAATAAAGTTTCACAATATTTTGTTTCCAAGCTTCAAAATAATTAATATCAGGTACATGGTCTTCAATAACGACAGTTCCAGCAACTATATCATGAAGAGTTTGGCGCTTAGCTGTAAATAAACTCATGAAATAACCTAACATTAAAACAAAGCCTGACAAAAAACTACATGCGTATCTCGTGTAGGCTTGTGCTAATGTGAGTTGACCACCAAACTCATTGACCACCACGATGCCCATTACAGCTTTACCAGGTGTGCCTTTTAATGATGAAGATTCAAAAATAGGCTTATAAAAAATATTTATAAATATGCTGGCTACAGGATATTTAAAAAAATAATCTAAAACTATCGAGGGTATCCACATAATAAGTCCATCAATAAAAAGCGCAGCATATCTTCTCCAAAAACCAGCATAATTCATAAAAATTCCTCAACTCTTATATTACTTCTATTTGTGCGGCTTTTCTTTTCTCAAAAAAACCGACTATAAAAACTGAAATATCATACATAATCCACAACGGAATCATTAATAAAATCATACTTAAAGCATCTGGAGGTGCAGCAATACCAGAAACTGCAGCAATAATCACAATAGCATATTTTCGCTTTTCTTTCAGAAATCTTTGCGACACTAGTCCAATCAATCCCAAAAACGTTATAATCACTGGCATTTCAAATGTTAAACCAAATACTATAGCCGTCTGTGTGAAAAAACCAAGATATTGATCTATAGTGATCATAGGCTTATCAGTATCACCACCAAAATGCATGAGGAATTTAAAAGCCATTGGAAGAACAACAAAATAGCTAAAAGCAACACCTAATACGAATTGAAAGGTCCCAAACAATATAAATCCACCAGCATATTTTTTTTCATTTCTATAAAGAGCTGGCGAAATAAATTTCCATAGTTGATAAAGCCAATAAGGTGCAGCTACAACCAAACCAACTACGAAGGCAATTTTAATATGGGCCATAAATTTATCTATCGGGCTTGTAAAAACTAATCCACCGTTTGGCAAATAAGGTTGAATAGGCTTTCTGATCACATCAAAAATTTTTTCGCTAAACCCCCAACATAAACACATTCCTAAAAAAATGCCAATCGCGGCACGTGTTAAACGGAACCTCAACTCACCTAAGTGCTCTACTAATGACATATTAGGGTCTGTATTATCTATTTCTGTAGGTAAGTTTGAGTTTTGTGACATATTAAGTTTCTTCTTTTTTTGTCGATTGTTTTTTTACATTGTTTTCAAAATCAGGATCAGAATCATGAGAAGTACTTGTGGCTGCAAAATCTGTTGCTGAATTTTTTTGATTTGTATTTGTAGCATTTTTTTCTGCTTGGTGTTTAAAAAGATCTTCAGGCTTAAACTCAGCATCACGTTTTATATCATCCCAAACACCTGACGTACTTCTTTTAAATTCGTTGAAAAGGCGCGCTATGTTGCGCATAACTTCAGGTAACTTTTCAGGGGGAATTACGACAATCAATACTATAGCTAAAATTAGCATGTGACTAAAACTCATGTCACAGTTTTAACTTACGCTTTATTAAGTTTCAATTGTTCTTTTGGAATCGTTGCAATGCCCAGTTCTGCTAGCTTCTCGCGGGCGATCTCAGAGCCTGTTTTTAGATATTTCTCATATAAACGTAATACGTTTTGATCTGCCTGTATTGAAGATTTTTCACTCATATAATTAAGCACTTCCACAAACTCGAGGAATCGTTTTGAGAAAGTTTTATACATATTGCTCAAATGATCTTCTTTTGTCCATGCCGATAGATTAAAGTACGCTACAGAACCCATTTCAGAGTAGTAATCTATATCAACGAGTTTTTTTTGCAATGAATCACCAAAAAATCCAGTTAAATAAAGCGTCCTGTCTGCTAAAGTTTTCATAATCTCTTTATTTTTAGGGCTATCAGCATTCATGGCGATCAAATACATTTCAGCTAAAGTTTCTGGAGGGTTTTCTACATTTTCTCCGTGCGTACTAACAGGTGCAAATAAATTTCTTGAATCCAAATAATGTTTAAGAAGTTGTATTAAGTACGTCTCTAAGTGTGGATTAGTTTTAATCCTACGCTGCTTAAAAGCCTCTTTTAAAGCTTCTGAAAAATGTTGCTCTGGTGAAATAAACAAAAAATCACTCATACTATACCGCTTTTTATATTTTATCGGTGTATATCTGGAATTGCTTAAAATTAATAACATCTCATCTCAATTCAAGACATAAGTCTTGTTGTTGAATTAACAAGACTTATGAGAGGTATACAAAGTCATTATCTTTTTCCCACTACACTCGTGATATGTGGTTTTGTAAAAAGCTTTTCTGCTACTCTTTGTACATCATCAGACGTAATACTCTTGTATATTTCCTCGATATGCAAAGATTCATGGAAGTCATTTCCATAAAAATCATCAAATGCTATGGTGTTGCAAATAGCAGACTTTCTTTGTAATCCAATATCGTTTTGCCCAATAAGATATTTTTGAGCTCTTTCTAATTCTTGAGCTGGGATTTTATGATCAACAAGCTTTTTAAATTCTTCGTGGAACATCTGTATAGCTTTATCAACTTTATCTGGGGAACAAGCGATATATCCTCCAAAGTACCCACACTCTAGGCTTTCCATACGTATTGGAGAAACAGAGTAAGCCAAAGAATTTTTATCTCTTAATTCGATAAATAGACGGCCTCCTTGACCTGCCATAACTGCTTGAATAGCTTGTAGAACATACCTGTCTTTATCCGTAATGTTAAGGCCCTGCCAGCCTACTATGACATGAGATTGCTCTTTGTCTTTTTCAAGGAAAAACTTTTTGCTTTCTGTTAATTTTTTAACCGATTTAGGTTCTAAAAGCTTAGAGCCATCTGAAAATTTCTTTTCAAAATTTTCAATTAAGCTGACCCATTTCTTTTTATCAAAATCACCGATGACCACAGCTAATAAATTTTTTGTAGCTTTAACTTTTTCAGCATATTGGTTGAGAGTATTCTGGTCTATATTTTTTAACGTTTCTAGTGTGCCGAGCTGATCATAAGCTACAGGGTGATTTGGAAACATATTTTTTACAAACTGCTTTCCACACAAATAAGATGGCTGGTCTTCTTTGGCGTGTATTTGCCTCATCATAGCTTGTTTTTCTCGATCAATAATCGAGTCTATAAATTTATGTTCGAGGATAACCTCTTGTGAAAGATCTAAGATTTTCTCTTCAAACGGCTTCATGTAATCTATAGAAAATCCTATAGTGTTTTTTCCACCAAATGGCGATAAGCCAGCCGCAGAGTCTTCAATGGCTTTTAATATTTCATTTTCACTTTTGTTTTGAGTAGCCCCGAGCCAAACACGCGTTAAAAGATCCGTGCTTCCCATAAGATCGGGAGATTCTATACGTGCTCCACCACCTAAAATAATTTTCGCGGAGACAGTTGGAATCTCAGAAGATTTTTGAAAAATAATCTTACCACCATTTTTGGTCTCTATCGTTTCTATAGCGTTTTTTTCTGTTTTTTTAATATCTTTAAAAACTATTTTAGGGATTTTAACTTTTTTGTTTTTTACTGCTTTTAGTCTTATTTTTTTATTAGCTTCTAAAATATTTAACCAGTTTTTGTGTCCATCTTTTAAGACGGCTAAACTTTCCTCCTCTTTAAGGGGTGATAAAGCAGAGTAACTTGCAATTTTAGGATCGAAGTATTTTTTTGCAACTTTTTGTATGGCTTCTGGAGTAATTTTTTGAATTTGCTTCAAATATTTTTCATGAGCCGAGGTATCATTCATGTAAAATTGGGAAGAACCAATTTTATTTGCAATCCCGTCTACAGTCTCGATAGAATAAAATTGTTCTGATGAAATATTTATGATCGCTTTTTTGACTTCATCCCATGTTACACCATAATTTTTTAGATTTTCGACTTCGTTCGCTATTTCATGCATGGCAACTTTAGGATCTTGCTCTAAAACCTTAAACGATAAAGCAATTACACCGTCATCTTGAGGTGTATAAGCGTAAGCTGAAACACTGCTCACTTTACTTGATTCCAGACGCAGTTTTGAAAACAGTCTGCTTGTTTCTCCCTGACCCAATATCATGGACAACACGTCTAGTGCAGGCACATCTTTATGTTTTATGGATGGACCAGGAAAGGCGATATTATATGAACTTTCTTTCAAATCTTTTTGTTGAGCTGCAAACACTACTTTGGTTTTTTTGGGCTCTTTTGTTCTTTTAATTTTTTTTAATTTATATGTTTTAAATGTAGAAAAATATTTTTCGACTGCGGATCTCATTTCTTTTACATCAAAATCACCAGCGACAATAAGACACATATTAGTAGGCACATACCGAGATTGATAGTATTTCTTTATTTTATTAACTGACCATGCACGAATATTTTTTTCATATCCAATCACGGGAATGCCATAAGGATGTTTTTTGAAAACGGAACTGAAGAGCAATTGTGAGGCCTGACGTCCGGGTGAGTCTAATCCCATTTTTATTTCTTCACAAACCACTTCCCTTTCGCTATCGACTTCTTTTGGATCAAACGTTGGAAAGCCCATCATTTGCGATACAACATCTAATGCAACATCTTTAAAAGTTTTTGAAATCGTCACATAAAAGACAGTTTGATCAAAAGATGTGTAGGCGTTCAGCTCTCCACCAGAAGCCTCTACAACAGAGGCAATTTCTCCAACATTAAATTTATTCGTGCCTTTAAACACGAGATGTTCGATAAAATGGCTGATCCCTTCTTCACCTTTTTTCTCATCTGCACTTCCTGTTTTAACCCACATTTGCGCACTCACAACTGGTGATTTATGAGAGGGCACTAATATAACATTTAACTTGTTTTTAAGTTGAAATTTAATCTGTTTCATCTATAACATCCTTTATGTCGGAACAGTTTGGCATTTATATCCACATTCCTTATTGCATACAGCGCTGTTCTTACTGCGATTTTGCGACGTATGTACAATCAGAAATTTTAGCACCTGCTAAATATGTTGAGCTCCTAAAGCGAGAAATTCCTCTCAGAAAACATTACTTCGGTTTTAACAACGAAACTGTAAAAAACCTCAGTACTTTGTATTTCGGTGGTGGAACCCCAAGCCTTATAGACTCTCAACTTATTGTAGACCTTATTACAGAACTCAACAAGCACGGCTTTGTTACACGTCCTGACACAGAAATCACATTAGAAATTAATCCTGCTACTGTTGACGAGAGAAAGCTCGAACACTACCTATCTGCTGGAGTAAATAGATTTAGCGTTGGAGCTCAAACTTTTCATGATCGTCTGCTAAAAATGGTTAAAAGAGAGCATAACTCTAAACAAACACTCCAGACTTTAGACCTACTCAAAAAATATAAGCTTAATTTTTCATTTGATCTCTTATTTGCGTTACCAACGCAAACTCTTGAGGAACTAAAAAGCGATGTAGATACAGCCGTTGAAATAGGCTCAAAACACATATCACCTTATTGTTTAACTATCCCTGAATCGCATCCCCTTTCGAAAAATAGACCCCTAGACGATGAACAACTTGAAATGTTCAACATTATACATCAAAGATTAACTGCAAAAAACTTTAACCGTTATGAAATATCTAATTATAGTTTGCCGGGGTATGAGTCCCGTCACAATCAACTTTACTGGCAAGATCAACCTTATTGGGGTTTAGGGTTAAGTGCTCATTCTTACTCTAAAACCACGAAGTATGGCCATAGATTTTGGAATCCTAACAATATAAATATTTACGAAAAGCAGATCCAACAAAATTTATCTGAATTATCTGCCGAACAAATAGAGATTTTAAATCAACACCAAGCTCTTACGGACTTTTGTCATACCTCCCTGCGCATTGCAGAAGGAATATCTTTAAGTCAATTAACTGAAAAATTTGATTCAAAAATAGCAAGTAGAGTCCTCGAAATTGCAAAAAAAATGGTAAATCATGGTTTAATTGAACTTAAAAATGATCACATTGTCTTAACAGATTCTGGAATTCATATTAGTAATCAAATTTTTGAAAAATTCACCTTTCTTGACATTGACATTTAGCTAATAAATCTCAAACTTTAATGGTTATATAAGAGCGTATCTATAGGGTACAAATTTATCAAAACAGTCTGCATGAAATATTGCCGTCGTGTTTTACCTAAATATTTGTATTTTAAAGATGGCTTTAATTCTGGAAAAACGGAGAATATCATGTCAGAGGATATAAAAAATAAAACAGAAAATGATGCAAATAACGAATCTTCTGCCGATGCAGTGGTAACGCCATTGAAAAGCGAATTAGAAATGGCTCAAGATGAAATTCAAAAATGGAAAAATGAATATCTCTACTTACGAGCTGAATTTGATAATTATAAAAAAAATGCATTAAAAGAACGTTCGGATCTACTTAAGTATGGTTCGGAAAGAGTTGTACGAGATATTTTAGATGTAGTGGATAATTTTGAGCGAGCTTTGCAAACAAAAATTAGTTCCGATAACTTTACTACATTTCAAACGGGTGTTGAAATGACATCTAAAGAATTAAAAGATGTTTTAAGTAAACACGGTGTTCAAGAAATACCAAGCGATAAACAGCCTTTTAATCCAATACATCATGAAGCTATTAGTTCAGAGCCAACAAATGAAATTCCTGAAGGGCATGTCTCTAAAGTGTTTAAAAAACCCTACAAGCTACATGATAAAATCATACGCATGGGGCAAGTCGTTGTTGCTACGCCGATGGTGAAAAATTAAATTTTACATTTTAAAGGAATGTTGTGAGTTCAAAAGATTTTTATCAAATTTTAGGAGTTACGAAATCAGCTTCTGCGGACGAGATTAAAAAAGCGTACCGTAAGCTTGCTATGCAATATCATCCAGATAAAAATCAAGGAAACAAAAAAGCAGAAGAAAAATTTAAAGAAATCTCCGAAGCTTACGAAGTCTTAAGTGACACCGAAAAAAGAAAAAACTACGACATGTTTGGCCAAGCAGGTGCTCATGGCAACCCCTTTGGTCACGGGGGTGGTGGTAATCCTTTTGGTCGATCAAGTTATACTGGTGGATTTAATGGTAACTTCGGCGGCGCAGACATCAATGATCTCTTTGGTGATGTTTTTGGTGATATCTTTGGTGGGGCCCGTAGTGCTGGAGGAAACAGGGGACACCAACAGCAGCGCTCTCGAACTTCATCTGCGCAGCAAAAAGGCTCGGATTTACGCTATACTCTAACTATTACTTTAGAAGAGGCTGCTTCCGGTTGCGATAAAATTATAAGTTTCATTCGACAAATTGGTAATAAAGAAGATGTGGCCAAACTATCTGTCACAGTTCCTCCTGGAGTTAAAGAAGGACAACGCCTTAAGTTAGCTGAAGAGGGAGATAAACCTACAAATAGTCCAGCTGGAGACCTTTATGTTATCATTTCGCTACAAGAACACCTTCTTTTCAAAAGAGAAGAGTATGATGTCTTGCTAGACTTACCTGTTAAATACACAGATGCTATTTTAGGAACAAACGCTGAAATACCTACTTTGACAGGTAAAGCACAGATTAAAATTCCTGCTGGAATATATTCAGGTCAAATTTTGCGTCTAAAAGGTAAAGGTTTTCCTCGAATTGGTGGTATTGGAGTGGGCGATATGCTTGTGCGTCTTTTAGTGGATACTCCACAAAAAGTAACGTCTCGACAAAAAGAACTCTTAGAGGAGTTAAATCGTTCAACGGAAGAAACCCCTCTTTTAAAAACTTATAAAGAAAAATTAGATCAAGTGATGAGGACTAGGAAATGAAATTAAACAATCTACTTACAGGCTCTTACAAAATTAAGGCTTTTTCTGTTATAGCATTAATCTATTTACAGGCCTGCTCTTTAACGCCTTCTGTAGAGACTAGACATAAATATATTCCGCCTAAAAAAAATGAATATACAAACCAAGCAGAGGGTCGTAAAAATTCTACTCCTTCAAACCAAAATCAACAGTCACAAACTAGTTCTGTAGATCCTATAGTCGCTGTTCCTGTTCCTACCCAAGAACAGTCCATCATTAATAATATTGCAATCACTTCAACCGAAATAGAAAAACCAAAATCTAATATAAATTACCCCACCAACACAAAAAAAATTGGTGTTATCCTGCCAATGTCAGGAAAAAATTCGAATCTAGGTCAGCGTGCTTTGAATGCAATTAAATTAGGTTTAAGTTACGATGGTAAGGATTCTTTATTCTCCATTGCCGTTTTTGACAGTCAAAGCAATGCAGACTTAGCGCAAAAAGGAGTTGAAAAACTGTTGCGTGACGATAACGTGATAGCTATCTTAGGTGGTTTAAACTCTCGTGAAGCGCAAGCTATTTCCGAGAAGGCTGAGTATTTTCAAGTTCCATTTTTTGCATTCTCACAAAAGTCTGGATTAACTCAGAACACTGATTTTACTTTTAGAAATTCTATTACTCCTGAAATGCAGGTTGAGAAACTTGTGCACTACGCCCTAAAAAATTTAGGGGCCAAAAGATTCGCCATTCTCTACCCGAATGATCCTTACGGAGTAGAGTTTGCTAATAAGTATTGGGATATGGTTTTAGCTGGTGGTGGTGAAGTCACAGCAGCTCAGCCTTATGACCCAAAAGATACAGATCTAAATATTTATATCCAAAAATTAGTTGGGACCTACTATCCAGAAGCACGCATGGCAGAATACAGACAAAGACTGCAAGAAATTAAATTGAAAAATAAAAAGAAAAAAACTGATAATGTTAAAAAGAATTCTAGAGAAAATGAAGCTAAAGAAAATATACTTTCACCGATCGTAGATTTTGATGTTTTATTTATTCCTGACAGCGGAAAAGCTTTAGGGCAAATCATAGCTTTTATGAGTAATAACGATGTTTCTCAAATGACTTACATGGGGACAAACTTGTGGAATACACCTGATCTATCTCGTAGAGCAGGTTTGGGATCGAATAACATATTTTTTGTTGATTCGTTTATTTCAACAGATACACTGCAAAAATCTGAATTTCATAATAAATATTTAACTGTTTACAAAGAGGAGCCTTCCCTCATAGAAGCTCAATTATTTGAGGCATCTAAAATACTTCGTGATATCATTGGAAATCGCTCTGTTAGCCGTGAAGCACTTGCTGATAATCTCAAAATTTTAGGGCATAATAAAGGCGCTTACACTGATATTAGAATGAATAATAATCACGAATTAGAGCGCCCTTTAAATATTTTTGGCCTTAAAGGTGGCACGATTAACGCTCTAGATTAATATAGTCTTCGTACATATAAATGGAGTTTATATCTAATATATAAGCCCTATTAAAAAATCCTATTTTTATCTTTTTTTTTAACCTGTTTTAAAGAAGTGTGCATCATATGTGCAAAGCTAGACACTACGTCTAGTTTAAACACTAAAACAGGGAGTTCGAGATGAGAACGGAATCTTTATCAGAACAAATCATTACTAACTGCAAACAAAAACTTTTAAACTTAAAATCACAGCTTTTAAATCAAATGAGAAGCATGGCTAATGATTTTAATCTTGTGGATAAAGCTCGCGGTGATGAAAGTGACCTGTCCTCAGCACACCAAGAAGAACATAACTTTTTAGTGACTCAGATGAGAATGAAAACTCAACTATTAGAAATAGAATTCGCTCTAGCACGCATAGAGAGTGGAACTTACGGTGTTTGCGAAGAAACAGAAGAGCATATTGAAACTGAACGGCTGCTTGCTATTCCTTGGACACGTTTAAGCATCGAAGGTGCTGAAATTCGTGAATCAGTAGTAAAAAAAACAGGCAAAAAGCAAATGTTTTCCACATAATGAATATGATTGATATTTTTCCAATCTAAATGCTTTTTGATTCAACACAATAAACGCAGTGTTTTTTGATGACATCATTCTAGAGTAAGTTAATTATCCCCTCCAAGGTCGGATGTATTTCAACATTTCATCTAGTTTAAACTAGTGAGGGGGATTTGGTGAAAAAAACCGAAACAGATATGCAACAAGAAAATTTATCACCTGAATTATTAATTATCAGAAACTCTTTGCTCTTGCAAAAAAGTGATATTTTAAATCGTGATCAAGAGTTTAAATTGACACATTTACAAGTCACAAAACTTTCTGATGAAGGTGATCAAACAGCTCAAGAATTACAAAATAATATTTCTATCCAATTACATGAGAGAGAGCGAAAATCTTTACTCATGATCGAAAGAACTTTATCAAAGTTCGCTGATGGTACGTATGGTGAATGCGAATCTTGTGGTGATCAAATATCTATTAAACGCTTGCAAGCGAGGCCTCTGACTCCTTTTTGCATAAATTGCATGGAAGAGCATGAAGAATTGTCTAGTCATACTGGACTTTTTCAATAGTAAAACTCTATTTTTCTCATGGGAAGAGGCCTGCTGACATGGATGTCAGTCTTGTTTTTTGATTATCTCTTAATATTTTTTAAAATCCAGACTTAGATTCACTCAAGCATTATCAAATAACTCCGATTAGCATTCAAAGCAACACAGGAGTTTTTAAACATGACATTTGATAATCAACCAGTAGAAGTACCGCAGACTCTTCCAATGCTACCAGTAAGAGACATTGTTGTATTTCCTTATATGATTATACCTTTATTTGTAGGCAGAGAGTCTTCTATTCGTTCTGTTGAAGATGCGCTTAGCAAAAATCGTCTGATCTTTCTAGCGTCACAAAAAGACATAGCAGAAGAAAATCCAACTCCAGATACAATCTACAAAGTAGGTACTGTAGCTAAAATCATGAGAATGCGAAAACTTTCTGATGGTCGTGTTAAAATTCTTATCCAAGGTGAAGCTAAAGCTCAAATCACTTCATTTACAAAAACTTCTGGTAGTTATGAAGTTGCTATTGAAAAAATCGAAGAGCAAACAAGCATTACTGCTCCGACTGAAGTTGAGGCTTTAGTTCGCACAGCAAAAGAATCTATCGAAAAAATCATTGCTTTAGGTAAAGCACTTTCACCAGATATTTTATTAGTTTTAGATGATGTGAATGACCCAGGTCGTATTGCTGATTTAATCGCAAGCAACTTAGGTATCAAAGTGCAAGAAGCTCAAAAAGTTTTAGAAACAACTGACGCTAAAGATCGCCTCTCCCTTGTGTGCCAAATTTTAGCTGCAGAACTAGAAGTTTTACAAGCTCAAGCAAAACTACGTGGAAATAATCGCGATGACCAACACAAAACTCAACGTGAAAACTTCTTACGTGACCAAATGAAAGCTATCAAAAGTGAACTTGGCGATAATGCCGCTCAAGATTCAAAGGCTGAAGAAATGGAAGAATTAAAAAATAAACTTTTATCAGCAGGCATGCCTGAGGCTGTACAAACTGAAGCCTTAAAACAATTATCTCGTTTAGAAAGAATGCACCCAGATGCAAGTGAAGCGACAATGGTCCGCACTTACCTAGACTGGATGGCTGATCTTCCATGGGGTAAAACAACAGAAGACAACTTAGATCTTAAACATGCAAAAGATGTTTTAGATGACGATCATTTTGAACTCAAAAAAGCTAAAGACCGTGTATTAGAATTTTTAGCTGTTAGAAAATTAAAATCCACAATCAAAGGTCCTATACTTTGTTTCAGTGGTCCTCCTGGTGTAGGTAAAACATCTTTAGGCCGCTCTATCGCTAAAGCTATGGGTCGTGAATATTTCCGTATAGCCTTAGGTGGAGTAAAAGACGAAGCTGAAATTCGTGGTCATAGAAGAACTTATGTTGGAGCAATGCCTGGTAAAATTATCCAAGCTTTAAGACAATGTAAAACCAGAAATCCAGTTATCGTTTTAGATGAAATTGATAAAATGGCTTCTGATTTCAGAGGTGATCCAGCTTCAGCAATGCTTGAGGTGTTGGATCCAGAACAAAATACAACTTTTAGAGATAACTATTTAAATGTTGATTTTGATTTATCTAAAGTTTTATTCATTGCAACGGCTAACGTGGTTGAAAACATCCCCCCTGCTTTGCGAGATAGAATGGAAATGATCTATATCCCAGGATATACAGAAAACGATAAATTATTAATCACTAAAAAACATCTTATCAACAGACAAATTGATGCAAACGGTATAACACCAGAAAACATCAAATTCACTGATGAGGGTATTAAATTCTTAATCGCTGGTTACACAAGAGAAGCAGGGTTAAGAAATTTAGAACGCGAAGTTGGATCTGTTTGCAGAAAAGTAGCAAAACAGGTTGTTATGGGCGAAACAAACTTTGTAGAGGTTAACCCAACAACTGTACCTGAATTACTTGGCCCTCCTCGTTTCTTGCGTGATGATAAAATGCTAGAGCCTTCTGTGGGCGTGGTTCAAGGTCTAGCTTGGACACAAGCCGGGGGAGAAGTTTTATTGATTGAAGCTTTAAAGATGAAAGGTAAAGGCAGCCTTATGTTAACAGGCCAACTTGGCGATGTTATGAAAGAGTCTGCTCACGCGGCCATGTCATATGCGCGTGCGCATATGGATGAATTAGGTATCGAACAAGAGATGTTTGAAAAATTTGATATTCACGTTCATTTACCTGCAGGCGCAATACCTAAAGATGGTCCTTCAGCTGGTATTACTTTAACAACTGCATTAGTGAGCTTGTTGACAGGCACACCGATCAGAAATGATATCGCTATGACAGGTGAAGTTACATTACAAGGCCGTGTCCTACCAGTAGGTGGAATACGTGAGAAATGTCTAGCAGCTCTTAACTTAGGGATTACAAATGTTATTATCCCTATGGCTAACAGCAAAGATTTAGAAGACATTCCTCAAGTATTTAAAGAAAAAATGAACTTCATTTTAGCTGAAAACTTAGATGAAGTCTTTGCTGTAGCTTTTGATAAATCAGAGCGCTTTGCCAAAAACAAAGTGTCTTCTAAGAAAGAATCAAAAAAAGGAAAGGCTCCTGCAGCGGCAGCTTAGTTAGCTAAAACTACCGTAAAGGTTTAGAGAATATACGAATAAATAAAAATAGGGGCTTAACTGCCCCTATTTTATTTTATACTTAACTATAGAATATAATTTGTATTTTAGTAATCTACGTTTTGATACTG
>JBKBTW010000243.1:0-2316 GCA_046291245.1 Pseudobdellovibrio sp.
ACCTTGAATCAAATATTTAGAATCGCCCACTAACAAAGGCGTGCTCATCGGTATGGCCATGTAAGCGATCGATGCCGGTATTAACGCAAATATCGGAGCTGCATAAAATAAATATTTATTTCCTTTATCTGGAACAAAATCTTCTTTTGTTAAAAACTTAACGGCATCAGCTAATAATTGCAATAACCCCAATGGTCCAATACGGTTTGGACCTAACCGGTTTTGAATAAATGCAGAACCTCTACGCTCAACCCAAACAAGTATTGGCACTAATTGAACCATCATCAAAAAAACAAGAACAGTCTTAATGAGGTTGATCGTAATATCTAAAGATGTCTCACCCATGTTTATCATAATTAATCCCACTCCAATGCTTTAGATTTAATTTCCCACCATAAACCAAAAATGAAGATGGCTAAAAATATCATCATTGATATAAAAACAAATGGCCCCGCACCAGAGGCAATAAAGTCTCGAAAATTGACTGACCATGGGTACATAAAAATAATTTCGATATCAAAAAGAATAAATAAGATGGCTGTTAAGTAAAACTTCACAGAAACTTTTGTATCCTTTTTCTCTATCTCAGGAATACCACATTCATAGATTTCCATTTTAGCTTTACTCGTACGCTTCGCTTTTCCACCAGTCGCGCGCGCAAGAAAAATCAAAATTACACCAAACACAGCTATAAATAGCGTGATAAAAATGACTCCACCTAAAGGCATCTTGCCTCCTTAAATTTTATGAATAGTTTTAACTATTTAGTTATACAAAGGCCTTGAAAAAATTCCAACCTTAATCTTGTCATTTGATTATCATTTATTGTTGATTATTCTGTAGGCATAATTGTTTTTTACCAGTGACGTTCTTATATTTTTTTGGCAACATCGCTTCAAAATGATCAGCACTTATCAAACTAGACTCGAAGAAATTTTACTCCGTGCCTCTGCTAAAAAGAAAACTGTTTTCAACATCATTGGAACACAATCAACAGCAGCTGTTTCTTTTTTGTTGTCACAAGATTTTTCTATAAATTTTAATAATTTACCGTCTCTTGTCATAGTTTCTAGTTTAGAAGAGGCGGAAATCTTTTCGCAACAAATTCGATTTTTTGCTCAAGATTATAGATGTCATATTTTAAAACATTTTGATGTCAGTCCTTACTCTGGACTTTATCCCTCACCTTCAGTGTCTTGGGATCGATCTAAATTTTTATACTGGGCTCAAAGAGCCGGAACATATTCTAAGTCAGCACAAAAAAAAGACATTTTTGTGGCTCCAATCGCTGCTCTTCAACAAAAAACTGTACCTTATTTCAATTTTCATCAAAGGGGTAAAACTCTTAAAGCTGGCGATATCTTACCCGAAAACTTGAATCAATATTTTCATGATTTAGGTTATCAACCAGCCCCTTTAGTCGAAGATAAAGGGCAATACAGTATCCGCGGCGGAATTGTAGATATTTTTTCTGTTGCAGAAGATAAACCTATACGACTAGAACTTTTTGGAGATCAGATAGAATCGTTACGTTACTTTTCACATATCAATCAACTCAGTGAAAATGAAGTGTCTATTTTAAATCTTGCTCCTGTTTACGAATATGAGCTCACAGATGATAATTTAGAAATTGTTGTTAAAAATATTCGCCAGAATCTCAAAGACAGACCCGTTAATCCTGCGGAAAAAGATGAGATGCTCCGCGAACTGACTCAGAAAACTTTATTTCCAGGGTCAGAATATCTTTTGCCTTTTTGTTATCCTGAACTTTCTTCCGTATTTGAACACTTCTCTTCAGAATTAAATATTTTTGTATTAGACCCCATCGAAGTGGCCCGTAAAGCAGACGAGTTTTATCAGGAAATCAAACAAGACTACAATAGCACGTCCAACTGCCTATTTAAACCAGACATTGAAAGCCTTTACTTTTCTTATGACAAAGTCGTCTATCCAAAAGGAAGTTCATTATTTCAATTCTCTAATTTAGCTTTTATCGATGAAGAAAAATCAAATGAAGAACGAATTGAATATAAATCTAGTGCCCTGAGTGATTTCGTTCAAATTTCATACAACAAAACTGCAGGCTCTCCTGAGTGGATATCAAGCGTAAAGCCTAAAATTGATTTATGGTTAAAAGAAAAATATAAAATATTTATCTCTTTTAAAAATCAAACTCAACTCGATCGCTTAAAGAGCCTTTTAGAAAAGTTAGAAATAGCCTTTGAAACCGTCGCAGGCCATTCTGATCAGAGTGCTTACTCATGGGATAAGTGGCTCCATCATCTTGATCAACGACAGCAGCCAGTGGTTTTAATT
>JBKBTW010000244.1:0-2300 GCA_046291245.1 Pseudobdellovibrio sp.
AAGCCACTCCCTCAACTAACACTGCTCCTGAAAATGCTCCTGGATTGATTACATTTGATGATTTTATGAAAATTGATCTGCGTATAGCGAAAGTCCTTGAAGCTGAAGAGATTAAAGAGGCTGATAAGCTTTTACGTTTGAAAGTCGAAATCAACGATGGACTAACAAAACAAATTATTGCGGGGATCAAGCTTGCTTATTCACCGGAAAAACTTATTGGACGACATGTTCTCGTCTGCGCTAACCTTGCTCCTCGTAAGATGAAATTTGGAATGAGCGAAGGCATGGTTTTAGCAGCTGGAGATGGCGGCTCTGATTTATTTGTGCTTTCTCCTGATATTGGTGCAAAAACAGGCCAACGTGTAAAATAGAGAGATTGATATGAGCGAAAATAAAAACAATGATCAAAAAAATGAAATCAAAAAAGTTGAAGAAATTCACAAACTTTTTGTAGGTCTTGAGCAAGACTCATCTGATGGATGCTTTGATCAAATGTTTCTTGAAGAACTTATAAAACTTATCGCTGACCTGTCTAAATCCGCTGACCCAATCCTACAGAAGCTTTCTAAATATAAAGACGCTCTGACACCCCAAATGACACTTAGACACTTAGCGACGATTGCTGTGCCCTTCGAGCGCTATCTTAAAAAAGGCATGGCCGACGATGAGTTTATGATCAGCAATATGGATCGTGATCATTTAGTGACAGAAAGAGTACCCTTGCATTTTATTATAGATAACATGCGTTCGGCTTTTAATGTGGGATCAATCTTCAGAACCGCTGACACATTAGGGGCAAAAAAAATATGGCTCACAGGCTACACTCCGACTCCACATCAACTTCAAGTTGAAAAGGCAGCGCTTGGCGCAGCTTTTGTTATGGAGTGGGAGCAAAAAAACTTTACCACTTGCATTCAAGACCTGATCAGAGAGGATTTTCAAATCATTGCTTTAGAAACATCAGGCAAAGCTCTGGATATTTCTGTCAATTTTAATTTTGATAAACCAACAGCTTTTTTAATAGGCAATGAGCGCTTTGGTTTAGACAAAGATCAACTAGAAATCGCTCACGAAGTCAGAAAAATACCCACATATGGAGTTAAAAACTCTCTCAATGCAGCTGTGGCAGCGGCGATTGCTGGATATGAGTGGCGCAAACAGTACAGCGAAAACCAAATCAAAGTGTAACGAAGAAGCCTATGTTTGAGGAAATAGTTCTACACCCGATCGGAATTTTAAAGTCACCTCAGATAGAGCCTTATCAAGCTTCTCGTCAACCAGATGAACACTCGAGCCATGCCGTAATCCATTTAAATTCTGGATTTAATTTTGAGCAAGCTTTGACTGATTTGGAAAGTTGCAGCCATATTTGGGTCATTTACAAATTTCACTTAAATGAAAACTGGAAGCCCATGGTGCAACCTCCTCGTGGCGAAAAAAAGATTGGTGTTTTTGCAACTCGAGCCCCATATAGACCTAACCCTTTAGGATTATCTGTTGTTAAGATAGAAAAAATTGATGGTTTAAAAATACACATCGGTCCCAATGATATTCTCAATGACTCTCCTATTTTAGATATAAAACCTTATCATCCTGAATATGATCGTATCGATAATGCCGAAATATCATGGCTTAAAAAATCAACAACACGTAAACATAATGTTATTTTCTCGCCACAAGCTGATGACCAAATAAGTTTTATTGAGCGGTCGGATACTTCAGGAAAAATGAAACAACTTAAATTGTTTATCTTAAGACAATTAGAATATGAACCCACTCAGCATAAAAAAAAGCGTTTAGAAGATCATGGCTCTTATTGGACTCTCTGCTACCGTACATGGAGAGTCGATTTCATAGTTCAAGATCTAACCGTAGCTGTTCTCTCTATTCGAAGCGGATACACAAATGAAGAAATCAATAGCAATGATGATCCTTACCAAGATAAAGATTTACATAAAAAATATCTTCATTATTTAGAGCAAATTTAAAATTGATTCGAAATAAACTAATTAAGCTTACAAGTTAATCATTACTTGATGCTCCATCTCAACAATATAGCCTTGCTTTGATATCAAAAAAAAATATGATGTCCTTCTAAAAATAAAACACAAGGAGCTTCAATGAAGACAACTCTAAAAATCGCATTATTATCTATGCTATTTGCAACTACTGCAAATGCGGCACACTCTGGTTTTGAACTAGGTGTTGGCGCTGGTTACACTCACGCTACAGCTGGATCTAGCTTTAAAGATACAGCTAACGATGGCAATTCTAATCTTTATTGGTTAGGTTACTCTTTA
>JBKBTW010000245.1:0-2299 GCA_046291245.1 Pseudobdellovibrio sp.
GAGGTTTTTCATTGTCCTAAAATATGTGAAACTCAAACTCTTCAAATCGAAAATAGATCTGATATTGATTTTACAATGTGGCTGCAAAAATGGAATCTCACCCTCGAAGATGAAGTTCCTTTAAATGTTAATGCTCAAAAAAAAATCTCTCTTGAACTCAACAATGATCTAGAAAATTTCTCACAAAATTACTCTTTACTTCATCTCGACCCAACTCTTAAAGAGAATCTAAATTTTTCAATCTCTATTTTTTGTCATGATGAAAATAAAACACTCATAAAACACTCATCAATCGAAGGCGGTCTCTTAACATTCAAACTTCAGGATTTAACTACATATAATCTTTAATTAACTAATCTTACCCCTGATGAAAACAAAGTAACTTTGGAAGAACTTAATATTTTTTTAGATGATCCACACCCTTTCACTCGAACTTTCATAATCAAACCTAGAAGCTCAGTCATCATTCCATATAAAAACATTAAAGCACTTTCTCGCATTAGAGTTTCCGCCGAGGGTAGATTTACTGCTTTCGCTTTTAGAGGAGAAAAAGAACAAATATATACTTACTCAATAAAAATTCAACCTTCGCAAATCGAAAAAGTGGGAAGTTATTTTCTAGTGACACACAGAGAGAATAGTGGTGATTCATTTGTTGTTCATATTACAGATGCAAATATGATAGAAAAAGCACGTGACCAAATTAAAAATCCAGCACTTGAAAAAATTGTTTTTGCAGAAGTGGCTTTAGGACACAAAGGATTTAATCGCAATTTTTCTACTTCTATTAAAAGTTTTTGGTCATGGTCTACTACACGCGTAACTAATATCAGTGATTTGGGTAGTATAAACTGTAATGGATTTCCGCAAATGGTCGAAGATCGTGCGGAGTTTTGGACTGAATACACTCAAAAAATCTGTTTTTGGTCTTATAGAATTAAAAAAGAGTTAAAATACGAAGACGTTTCTCAAAACTATTAAAATCAATTTGTATTTTTTCCATAAGCTTATTTTGTCAATTTATTAAAAGTTTAGACGCATTTAAACTACGTAAAGTTTCATAAATATATGATATTCCATGAGAACAATTTTGTTATCACTCTTTCTTTGGATATCAACTTTAATTCTTATTATTACTTCATCAACCTGTTCTCATGGATACCTCAAATATTCAGTGATATATTGCACACAAAATAAAAACAGGAGATTATATGAACTCTTACTCGAAATATATTTTAGCTACATTAATCGGTCTATCAATGTCTATGTCATTAGCTGCTACTAAAGCACAAATTTTGGCAAAAGCAAAACAAGTAGATATGTACTGTGGTACTGGCATCACTCCTGAGGTATCGGTGATGTTTCTTTAAGCTCTACTTACGCTTTTAAAGATGGAGCTTTGGTTCTCGTTGAAGTTAACTACGATGATACTTAGGATGAACAAATAAATCCAAAAACGATCTATAAAAATACTCAAGCTTTATAAGAAAAGCCCAACTTTCGCCCGCTACATTTTTTACTTGTAGCGGGATTCTTTTTTTAATCGATCGAAGTTGAAGCCGATTGCCCTCTGGTTTCTTCCACAAAGACCGTGACCTTCTCTATGCCATATTTTCTGAATTCTTGATAAAAATCCTCAGCTAACAAGCTCGATAACTGCTCCACACTTGTATTTGAAATATTAAGCCATATCACTTCATTCTTTGGCATCGAGTAAAATCTATCTCTAAAATTAATTTCATAATTTTTCTGATCAGTTGAGTCTTTAAATTTCATATCAGGATGGAGCTTAGGCAAAAGCACATGCTCATCCCAAAGATCTAGTTTAGATTTAATATATTTCTTTAAAACATTAAAATCTATAACGTAACCAACCTTACCTTTTTTATCTATTAATTGATTTGAAGAACCCTCTTTTACCTCGTCTGTTGACGGACAGACGATATCTACTTTGACTTGATAATTATGTCCATGCAACATTTCTGCAGTTTGATGGTCAAATATTAAAAAATGTGCTGAAGAAAATTTAAAGTTTTGTTTAGCTAAATGTAAAGACACTGTTTTCATGATATTATTCTAATTCTAATGTGATGGGTTTCGCAAGTTGACCACTTGCTACAAGGCTAGAAAAGTCACGAATCCAGTCCTTATTATCGTTTAAACAGGGTACCTGCTTAAACGATTCGCCACCAGCTTTAATAAAATCCTCTTTTAACTCTTCTGAGATCTCCTCTAGAGTCTCTAAACAATCCACAGTAAAACTCGGAGTTTGCACTAAAAGTCTTTTACACCCTTCAGC
>JBKBTW010000030.1:0-17835 GCA_046291245.1 Pseudobdellovibrio sp.
CACCGATCCCATAAATAGCTAATGCAAAAAGACCAATATGTCTCTGTAGTTTTTCTTCTGTCATCGTCAACCTTTTATTAAAATTTCTTAAGATAAATGATCTCTTAAACCATCACTGATTAATTGCGTAGATAAAATTAAAAACAACAAGCACAACCCCGGAATCCACATAAGGTGCGGAGATGTTTCCATCAAGTTCTTAGAATCACTGAGCATGGTACCCCACTCAGGGTAAGGAGCTGGAATTCCCAAACCTAAAAACCCAAGAGCTGCTGTGTTTAAAATAGCTTCACTGCAACACACAGCGGATTGAACTAAAATCGGCGTCGCACAGTTCGGTAAAAGATGGCGTAAAATAATTCTTACGTCGCTTGCGCCCAAAGCCTTCGCAGATTGAATATAATCTTTAGAGACCTCAACTTGAGCTGCCGAGCGCACTAACCTGTACATCGTAGGAATGGACACCAAAGCTACAGAAATAATTGTATTCGTCACACTTGGTCCCAAAATAGCCACCACAAATAGAGCTAGCAATAAGCTTGGCATAGCCTGCATTGCGCTCATGATTTGAGTCATAAATTGGTCAACTTTACGTCCGTAATAACCTGCGATCATTCCTAAACTCGCCCCAACGAATATAGCAATACCACCCACGATTAAACCTATACCTAAGGAAAATTGTGTCCCTTTTAATAAACGTGAGAATAAATCTCGGCCCAAATCATCAGTGCCCATAAAAAATTTTCCGCTCATGGGCTGTAAAGACTGACCATCGAAAATTTCATTGTACTGGTAAGGTGTCCAAAATAACGAAACTAGAAAGCAAACTAGAAAAAAGGAAAATAAAATGGATCCATACAGAACGTTTTTATTACGTAAAAGTTTTTGTGTGTTTGTTACAGCCATAAACTACGCTCCCCTCTGTTGATCGCGCAACTTAGGGCTTACAAGTTTAACAGACTCATCAGTTAACCAATTAATAAGAATGATAATTAACATGGAGTAAAACACGCCGGCCTGAACCACGGGATAGTCCCTGGCTTCAATACTTTTAACAATCCAGCGTCCTATTCCAGGCCACGAAAAAATCGTTTCTGTTAAAATAGCACCCGTGAGTAGTTGTCCCATGGCTAAGCCAAGCGATGTGAAAATTTGCGGTAAAGCATTTTTTAAAATGTGCTTAAATAAAATAGTATTATAAGACAATCCTTTAGCTCGTGCAGTTCTGACATAATCCTCATCCGCCACATCAATGATCGCTGCGCGTGTGACTCGCACAATCAAAGCTAAGGGCACAGTCCCCAGCACGAACGCAGGTAAAACAATATGTTTTACCGCCGAAATAAATGCATCGATTTGTCCTGAAACAAGAGTGTCGATAAAATAAAATCCCGTTACGTAAGGAACATCAAACATAACGCTAACACGGCCCGAAACTGGAAAAAATCCAAGCTGAACGGCAAAAAAGAAAATAACAATAAGGCCCCACCAAAAAATCGGCATCGCAAAGCCTAAAGTTGATAAACTGACTGCACCGTAATCCCAAATTGAATTTCTTTTCACGGCAGCTAATATTCCTAAAATAAGTCCTACGAGACCTGACCACATCAAAGCCACGAACGCTAACTCTACTGTTGCAGGCCAAAGAACTTTAAACTCGCTGATAACTGGTTGTTTAGACACAACAGATTCTCCAAAATCGCCTTGCAAGGCTTTAAGGGAGAATGTCGCATACTGCATATAAATAGGTTTATCCAAACCCAGATTCTTTTTTATTTCTAGAATACGCTCTTCGCTCGCTCCACGTTCGCCAACTAAATGTTGAACAGGATCGCCCGGAATCAGTCTGATAATAATAAAACTTATCAGACTGATAAAAAGAAAATAACCAACAACACGAAGTAAAATTCTTAGAATCTTCATTATTTCAATGAAACACTTTCAAACTGTTCGTGCCCAAAAGGATTAACTTTATATCCCACGACTTTTGCTGAAATCACTTTGTTTTGTTGTGAGTGAGCAATTGGATACCATGGTTTTTCTTTGCTGAAAATCTCTTGAGCTTTAACATAAAATGCAGATCTTTTAGCTTGTGCGGACTCTTCTTTAGCTTTTTGCAATAAATCATCAAAACCTTTATCGCACCAACGAGCTAAATTACTTCCAGTTTTAACAGCGGCACATCCTAATAACACATTCATAAAATTATCAGGATCACCATTATCACCCGTCCAACCTAATTGAATCATCTGATGCTCACCTTTACGAGATTTTTCTAAATATGTAGGCCAATCAAATGTCACAAGTTTTACTTTAACGCCAATTTTAGCTAAATCCGCTTGAGCCATCTCTCCCAATTTTTTACCATTTGGTAAATAAGGACGAGACACTGGCAAAGTCCAAAGTTCAGTCTCAAAACCGTTTGGATACCCTGCTTCTGCTAATAATTTTTTAGCTTTTTCAACATCATAAGCAGTTTCCACAGTTTTATTATCGTATGACCACATAGTTGGTGGAATTGGATTTTTTGCAGACGTTGCTTGTGATTTGTAAATAACATCTAAATAAGCTTTTTTGTTAAAAGCCATGGATAAAGCTTCACGCACTTTTAAGTTATCAAAAGGTTTTTTCTGAGTGTTGAAAGCTATATACCCAACGTTCAAACCAGCCGAACTCAAAACCTTAATAGCTGCATTCTTTTTGAATCCGTCAATATCTTGAGGTTGAGGTTCGCTCATAACATGACATTCGCCTGATTTCATTTTTTGCGCACGCACCGTAGAGTCTGAAACAACAACAAAAATTAGATTTTCAATTTGCGGTTTACCTTTAAAATACTGAGGATTTGCCACAAACTTAACTGTTGAATCTTTTTGGTAAGATTTAAAAATAAATGGACCTGTACCAATCGGATTAGTTTCTAATGTTTTTAATCCTTTACCACTTTTTACGAGACTTTGTGCATACTCTTCAGAAAAAATACTCGCAAAACCCATAGCTAAATTAGCTAAAAATGGAGCTTCTGGTCTTTTTAAAATAAATGAAACCGTATAATCATCCCCTTTTTTGATATCTGCTATCAACGTATCAAGCTCCATTGATTTAAAATAATCATAATTGGCACCTGTAATAGTTAGTGGATGTTTCGCATCCATCTGAGATTTGAACGTGTAAATCACGTCATTTGCGTTGAATGGACGCGTAGGTTTGAAAAAGTCATTCGAATGGAATTGAACATTTTTACGTAATTTGAAAGTGTATGTTTTTTTATCTTTAGAAATTGTCCAACTCTCAGCTAATGCTGGTTCGATTTCTGTAGAGCCTGATTTAAATTGGACTAAACGATTAAATACTGTTTCAGCACTTGAGTTGAAGCTCACACCATCTGTTGCAAGCTGTGGATTGAATGTGGCTGGGCTTCCTTCCATACAAAAAACGAAATTTTGAGCTGCTAAAGCCCCACTGGTAGGCACAACACAAGCTGCGGCGATTCCAAGCAATAACGATTTAATTTTTTTATTCATATATCCTCACTGAATATGTTTATTGAGCTTACATCCTTATCATAGTACCATTGCACAGAAATGAACTTGCTTCAACTATACAATGCATCGAAACAATATGGCTCCAAAGTGCTTTTTGATAAGGCCGGATTCTCCATTAACCAAGGAGAGCATGTCGGCGTGATTGGACCAAATGGTGCTGGAAAATCAACCTTATTTAAAGCTATTGTCGGAATAGAAAGCTTAGACAGTGGGGAAATCACTAAAGCCAATGGATTGCGTATCGGTTATTTAGAGCAAGAATCTGATTGGAATGTGAACGTTGTTGCCGAAGAGTATTTAAAAGATTCATGCATTAAGCCTATTTGGGAGCTTAAACAAATTGGCTTAGGGCTTGGCCTAACAGAGAAGCATTTTTCTGCGCCTTTAACATCGCTTTCTGGTGGTTATAGAATGCGCATGAAATTACTTTATTTAATTGGTCTTGAGCCTGACTTAATGCTTCTAGATGAGCCCACTAATTTTTTAGATCTTGAAAGTATTTTAACACTAGAAACATTTCTTCAAGAACATAAACAGGCTTTTTTATTGATCTCGCATGACCGCGAATTCTTACGTCGCACCACCGAATACACTTTGGAGGTTGAGGCCGGAGACATTGTTAAGTTTCCGGGACACATTGATGATTACTTCGAGCAAAAATCCGAACTTCAACGTTTGCTTGAGGCCAAAGCGCTGCAAATTGAAAACAAACGCAAGCAGATTCAAGAGTTTGTAGATAAATTTAGAGCAAAAGCCACAAAAGCACGCCAAGCACAAAGCAGGCTTAAAAGTTTAGATCGTTTAGAAAAAGTTGAAATCAAAAAACTTCCTCCACGCGCTGTTATAAAACTTCCGGAAGCGCTTCCAACTGGAAAGGAAGTGTTGAGCCTGACTCAAGCTGATTTAGGCTACAGTGCTGATCAAGTTATTTTAAAAAACGTAAATCTCATCATTGAAAAACAACAAAAAATCGGAATCGTTGGCTTTAACGGAGCTGGAAAATCTACTCTTCTAAAATCCATAGGAGAAAAAATTTCCCTGCTTAAGGGGGAGTTAAAATGGGGCCACCAAGTGAAGTATTCTTATTTTGCCCAACATTTAGCTGATGATCTTTTGCCAGAGGACACCGTTTTAGATGCCTTGCAAAGAAAAGCTCATCGCGAAAATACAGCACAAGATATTCTAAACATGGCTGGATCACTTTTGTTTTCTGGTGACAGCGTTTATAAAAAAATCAAAGTCTTGTCTGGAGGTGAAAAAACGCGTGTTGCGCTTGGACAAGTGCTCCTACAAAAAAATCCCCTTTTACTTTTAGATGAGCCCACAAATCACCTTGATTTTGACACAGTCAATGCCTTAGCCACAGCCTTGAGCGATTTTTCGGGAACGATTATTTTAGTGAGTCATGATCGTAATTTTTTAAAACAAGTGACTACTCAAATCATAGAAGTTCGAAATGGCACAATAGAGAAATATCCTGGATCTTATGATGAGTATTTGTGGAGTCTTGAAAAAGGCATCTTAAGTGAGCGTAACTCACAACCTCCGCAAGAAGTCTCAAACTCTAAAAAAAATATTTCTGCAACAGAATCTGTAGAGAAAAAATTTAACTACAAAGAGGTCACGAAAAAACTGCAAAGTGAAATAAAAGAGTTTGAAAGAAAAATTTTAAAAACTGAAGAGCATTTATTTAAACTCGCCAAAGAACAGCAAGAGATTAATAACCTACTCATGACAGCTCAAGGACCTCAAGCTCAAGAGTACGCGATAAAAGCCTCTCATCTTAATGACAAGATATCTGAGTTGGAAGAGGCTTTGTTAAACCACATGGAAGATCTTGAGAAGAAGAAACAAGATCTTACCGAGATGACTCAGAAATAACTTTAGTTGCTGTTACGACCAGAACCTGTATTCGATGATGAACCCGCGCTTCCACGAGGACCACTTTGCACTGTTGCTGCTGTGTTGTACTTACATTCAGCCACTTTCATAGAAACAAGTTTTCTATCCCACTGTTTATTTTTATCTGGAGCTACATAAGCTTCTTCTGTCGCTACTACGCCATCATCTTTGAACGTGATCAACACCTCATTTGAATCAACTGCACTTGGCATCGAAATCCCTAATACATTCGGCCCGCGAACTGAAATTTTTTGTAATGACTGACCACTTGAACTTTTTGCTACAAAACTTCCAAATTGAAAATCATTTTTAATTACACAACTATTTGCATCATATATAGGTGGATTTGTGTTAGGCTTTGCACATCTGTAAACATCCCACTTTGCTCCTTTGCGAACAAATTGATATATACCTGAAACTAACATCTGAGATTTAACTTCTTTTGAAGTCAGTCGACTCTCTGGAGTTTTATCAATTTTAAAAAATGGTACATTTTGCGAGCCCACAGGCACAACATGATACTCACCGCACTTAGCAGCAAATATTTTCTGGCTCATCAATAACGCACTTACAGCTATCATTAATAAATTTATTAGTTTCATTCTCTACTTCTCCATAAATATAAAAGTTATTTCAAAGCTCAAAACTACAAAACACTAAAAAGTCATACTATAAAAAAGTACGTCTAAAAAAAGTTATATAGTCACTCATCTTTTTGAAATAGTCTCTCAATATTTTAACGCAATAAGAGTCTGATTATATACTATCTTCGATCTAGCTAATATGAAACTAGACTACCACTGTACAGGGGCTAGACCATGATCCTTGAGCCATTTATTAGCTTTAGAAAATGGCTTCGAACCAAAAAAACCTCTATGTGAGGAGAGCGGTGATGGGTGTACACTTTCTAACACTAAGTGCTTTTTACGATCTACAAAGGCAGCTTTTTTCTGGGCATAAGAACCCCACAAAATAAATACAACGTGCGGACATTCTTTATTAACAACTTCAATGATTTTATCTGTAAACTTTTCCCAACCTTGACCTTGATGTGAAGCCGCTTTTCCACCTTCTACAGTTAAAACACTATTTAACAGTAAAACACCTTGCTTACCCCAACGTTCAAGATTACCTGTCTGGGGAATATCAACATTTAAATCACTTTTTAACTCTTTAAAAATATTCTGTAGTGAGGGCGGAAATCTAATCCCATCTTGAACAGAAAAGCACAACCCATGCGCTTGCCCTGGGCCGTGGTAAGGATCTTGTCCTAAAATCACAACTTTTACATTTTCAATATCAACCAAATCCATGGCTTTAAAGTAATTTTTTGCTTCTGGATAAATGACTTTTTTTTGTGTGTATTCTTTCTTTAAAAACGATTTTAAATCTTTCATATAATCGCTTTCAAACTCCGACTGCAAATGTTTTAACCATGTATTATTTAATTTTATATCTGACATATACCAAATTGATACAATGACTTAGGTCAAGACACGAGCTTTAATTTACCGCAGCTTAAAAAAAAAATAAACTTTTTTAGAGGTTGGACTTTTTGAAAACACACCTCAATGTTAAAATAAAGTAACAGCAACAAGGGAGGCATGTATGTCAGATCAAACTCATGTAAATGTAAACCTGAACCCCCTCATGGACACTTTGAATCTTATTGAGACAGATTTAGATGTGAAATCATATATCTATCAACAGATAAATGAGCTTACTCCGTATATCACACCAGAAACATCTGTCATCGTACTCGCCAGAGATCCTGAAGAAGCCTATAAAGATGAGAATCATGTGATAGCTGAAGATGAATTTACACGAGATAACCATTATAAATATCGCATTGCCCTGGTTCTTAAAGAAGAAGATACCTCGATAGAATCTGAAGGCTTTGGATATGATATCTACGATGCCGTACAAGCAGCCACAGCCGCTATGTTACAACGTCTTTTTGAGATTCAGGAAGAAGTCGAAAGCCCTCAAGATCGTTTGAATGCGATCCAACAGGCAAGTGAAAACTCTCAATTGCATTGACAAATCAAAGTGAGGGTGTCGCAGCAAAATAAATTGAGTTCATAGTTTTCCTTTTCTTCAAAAGTTTAAAGAAACCGTTTCCTAAAAGAAGAAAAGGGAAACGTTTATTACCTATTTAATATCTGTTTGCACTAAGTAGCCGATCACGTCTTGCAGTTGTTCAAAAACACCTTCCGTCTTAGGCAAGTCATATTTGAGCTCAGTTGTTAAAACAGGTATATTTTGTTCCACCCATAAATAACGCCCTAGACTTCCAGGAAAATTGCCTAATCGTCTCCATGGCAAATAGCTGTAATGAGGGGCTTTTACTTTAGGTCCATCGAAATCTAATACATTAAGCGGCGTATGAATTGAAACTACAAAATCAGGTTTGAAGTCATTTATATGATTTATCAAACAATTTACCTCAGGTTCACTAGCTGCTTTATCGCCTGGAAACTTTCTCTCTGCACCTTTAGATTTATTTTTCCAAAATTGAGCGGCGTCTGATTGCCAATCCTTGGTCGGAAAATTTCTATTTAAATCTACGCCGTCAGAATTAGTTCTCGTTTTTTTCTCAGCTCCATCGGGGTTTGCAACGGGAATTATTCGCCATGTGTTACGTGGATCTATCTCGTTGATACGCTCCATCCAATAACGCCCTAAAGATCCGGCTCCAATTTCGTCGCCATGTATTAAACTGATAACTAAAATATTCTTAGCTTTTTCCGTTTTTCCCTTTTTTTCAACATGGTAAATAGGCTTCCCCTGAACGGACGAACATCCTTGCATTTGGACAACTTGCATACACGCCTTAACTAAGTCGTCTTCTTTTTTATAGCTTTTATAGGCTTTAAGAGAGTTTACACAAAAATCTGAAAGAGACGTTGCTGGCACTGTTGCTTGAGAAACTACATCAAGTGTTGCTGAGACGACTTGTTCTTTGTTTTCGCTCTTCTCAACTTGAGCCAGTGATTTAATGGAATAAAGCGATAATAAAGCCAAAATGAGATGTTTATATTTCATCATCAAAATATCATCATAAATTATCAAAAAAGTCCTTATGTTTTTTAACAACAGACCGATAGGTTAACTAGACTTTCGGCTAAGGAGATTTGAAAATGGCAAATAAGAGCAGTGTATTGTTGGCAGTTTTATTTATCGCAAACCCTTTCGTATTATTATTTTATCAAAACTGTTCCAGCTCCAGTCATCTTGCTCATCGGCCAGCCGATATTTCTTCGAAAAAACCTGCAAGTGTAACTTCGACAGAGTTGAGTAAAACAACTCCTGATGCAGAAGCTAAAAAATATTAATGATCTAAATTTAATGTATTGACTTACACATAACTTACACTGTAATTTATGTGTATGAAAAAAACGTTAAACACGCCCCTCCCCCCTCTAACAACTAAAGAAAAAGCAGTTCTTCTTTTTATTGAGCAAGAGCTTGTTACAAAAGGTCTTTCTCCTTCGTATCAAGAAATCTGTGACCACTTTGGTTTTGCCTCATTTAATTCTGTTCAGAATTACTTAAAGCAGTTGAGTCAAAAAGGCTATCTTCTGATTCCTCAAAATCAGAAACGTGCAATCCAAATCTTGCACTCAGCTCAAGATTTTCACAAAGATCTTAGCCAACGTTTAAATCTCAAAGAACCTTCGAACAGCTCCTTCGCTGGTCAGTCTTCCCATGATCATGAAGATAGTTCGAAGGTTCTTCCTATTCCTTTTCTTGGCCGTGTAGCCGCGGGTTCACCCATTGAACGTGTTCAAGAAAATGAATTCCTCGATGTGCCAACTCATTTTATCAAATCACCTGGTGACTACTTTGCCTTAAAAGTAGAGGGTGATTCTATGATCGATGAAGGAATTTTTGACGGGGATTTTCTAGTTGTTCTTTCTCAAAAAAATGCCAAAGATGGGGATTTAGTAGTCGCCAGCATTGAAGAGGGTTCTACAGTTAAAAGATTTTTTATGAAAAAAAATCCTGAAGTTTCAACCACTCAAAAATCGATTGAATTACGACCTGCAAATCCACGGTTAACATCTATGTGGTATGCACCTCAACAAGTTGAAATTAAAGGTTTAGTTAAGGCACTTTTAAGAAAATATAATTAATAATCATGAGTAGATCGAAGACTTTTCTACTCATTTTTATTAAAAATATAAATTATTTAATAAAATCTTGAGCAGATTGCCCTACATCTTTTAAATAACCCCGAACAATATCATAATCGCTGTCTTTAGCATCTTTAAAATCTGTAATATGATACATTCCTAACAAGATTTCTTTACCTTCTGAAGTTTGTATATATTTCCTCATTGCATCTACTATTTTCTTTTTTATTTCCTCTGGAACATCTTTACGAAAAGCTAATGGATCGTTTGGAATTGGACCCGTCATTTGTAAAATTTTAATTTTATCATACACATCTGGATATTGAGTCCGCATAAGCCAACGTGCATCTTTAGGTGTGCCGTCAGGATCTGGAGGAGTATAAAATGTAGCTCCTGCATCAACCTTCTTTTGATAAACAGCTTGCACCACAGTGTCTTGCTTACCTGCAAACATAAACTCTTTGAGCTTAATACCTTCTTTCTTGAACAATCTCATGGGTAATAAATATCCTGATGTGGAGGCCGGATCAACAAAAGCAAACTTTTTACCGTTTAACTCTTTAATTGATTTTGGTCCATCCACATGCGCAATAATTTGTCCGTTGTAATAATCACGCCCACGATTGATTAATTTTAACCGCGCTTCTACTTCGTATTTTTCATGAGCCAAAATATATCCAAACGTATTAATAATTGCGGCGTCTGCACGTTTTGATCCAAAGGCCTCTACCACGGCAATATAATTTACAGGTAAATCAACTGTAACGGCCATACCTGTTTCTTTTTCTAAATAATTTTTTAACTTATTTCCAGTATCTAATAAGCCTAAAGTGTCCTGCGCGGGAACTAAGAAAAATTTAAAAGGATTCTCTGGACTTCCTAACTCTTTAGATTTTGTACAGCCAAAAATGGATAAAAAACATACAATCAGTAAATTTAAACTTATTTTCATAACTTATGAAATACCGCATTCATTCACCAAAGGCATCTTAATTTCTACCTTTTTGCGTGGTTATATGACGAATGCGATATCCATTTTAAACAATTTAAAGTACAATACAGAAGCTAACAAATCGGTCGAATCTTAAATCTCGCTCCACAAGAATAAACTGCATTTATGAGGTTTTGTCATTCGAATAAACGTAACCGAAAATACATAAATAAAAGGAGATCTAACATGGTTTTAATTCGCTCTGAATACACTGGCAAAAAACATTGTAAAGCCCTGCACACACCATCTTCGTCAACTTTAGAAACTGATGCTCCAAAAGACAATCAAGGCCTCGGTGAAACTTTCTCGCCAACAGATTTAATGGCCACAGCTCTTGGAACATGCATTCTTACAACAGTGGCTATTTTTGCTGAGAAAGAAAATATTTCCATTGCAGGAGCCACGGCTCAAGTCGAAAAAGTGATGACTCCACCACCAAGAAAAATTGCATCATTAAAAACTGTTTTAAATTTTCCTAACAATATTCCTGACAGTTTTAAAGAGCAAATTCCACAAATTGCTGAAAACTGTCCTGTAAAAAAATCTCTTCACCCAGATGTCAAAATTGATATAGAGATCAATTTTATCTAAATAAATTTCAACACCCTGATAGTTTAAACTCTATTAGGGTGAATGCTCATTTTGAAAAAATCATGACAAATTAGAGTTATTATTTTTTACCCATCGGCAACTCTACAACTTGTGTATTTTTAGTTGGAGATAAAGAAATATCCTTAGGTAAAGATTTTTGAATAGTTTCAACTAAAGAATCTTTAAACGCATTACGCTTAAAGTGCAGATTGCTAATAAGACTTACTTCTCTTGTTGGAACAGGCGCAACAAATTCTTTTAACTGTCTTTTATTATTCACGTCTTGGGCTGCGAGATAAGGTAACAATGTAAACCCTGTTTCTTGATCTATCATTCTTTTTAATGTTTCAAGGCTTCCAGACTCAAAAACGACATTACGTTTTGTATCTGCTGTTTTTTTCCTATTTTTACAAATAGATAAAGATTGATCTCGGAAACAATGTCCTTCTTTCAATAACCAGAGGTCGTTCGAGTTCAAATCTGTTTGATTTACTTTTTGCTTAGCATAATAGGAACTTTTTTCTGAAGCATACACCATGAATGGCTCATAGAATAAAGGTGTCACTTCGAGAGAAGAATCCTCTATCGGCGAAACAAGTATACCCACATCTAAAGTGCTATTCTTCAATTTTTCTAAAATTTGCTCTGTTTGAAGTTCTTCAACTTGAATGTGTAAATTTGGGTGTTTAGTGCTGAACTTTTTCAGGAACAACGGCAATAAATATGGTGCAAGTGTCGGAATTATACCAATCGTCACATCTCCTTTTACTTCTCCGTTGTTCTCTTGAATGATTTCATAAAAATGCTGGCTCTCGGTTAAAATGACTCGAGCCTGACTAATAAGTGAATCACCAATTTTTGTTGTTTTTACAGGCTGATGAGTGCGATCAAAAATAAGCACGCCTAATTCATCTTCTAATTTTTGCACTTGCATCGATAAAGTTGGTTGCGTTACAGAACAACTCTCAGCCGCTAAACCAAAATTTTTAAATTTATCTACAGCCACGATGTAAGACAATTGCGTAAGCGTCATACTTTATTTACCCTTTTTATTTTTATTACAGCCTAATATCATTTAATCTCAAACCTTGATCAAAATTCATTTTATTCTGGATGAGATTCTTTTCTAACATTAAAAAAATTATTTAAACAATATAGGTATTGTTAAAAATGATTTTTGTTTTCTTTTTGGAAATTTTATATCTGAAAAGATTTTTTTCATTATTTTTTTTGTCTGCATAACTTCATCTAAACGATGATCTAATGATAACAATGTGTCGCTCAAAATTTTATAATTTGTAACCAAACCCTGTGATGAAATTTCTAAGCGTACAGATACAGTCCCATGGGTGGGGCCACCTAACTCTACAATTTTTGAAAAATCGTACATCGCTTCGGCCAAAGGCTCTTGAACTTGCTCCGTTGTTAACCCACCAACGACATACGGTCTTGGTTCTACAAACCAACCATGAATAACTAAACGGGATTTCAACGGGTCGCGCGTACCTTTAAGCTCCGTAACCCCATGTGGAAAACGAGGATCAAACACGACCAACTGATTAAAATGCGATGGTATCAAATCAACAAAACTTTTATACTCTCTGTCGTGCTGGTCTTGAAAGCCCGACCAGTAATTTAAAACATCAGGCTTTAAAATTAAGGTCTCCCCACCTTTGAATGCATTAGGATCAAGAGTTAAAGAGTACACAAACGCCCATGGACCATGAGGCACATCAGAGTGCAAGTTCTGATAACATCCATCTACGTAATAACTCAACCATGGTGGAGAGATATCGTGACAACCAAGGTTTTCACGACCCCACTGCACTAAATAACTATGAAACTGCTCATAAATTTTTTTTGTAAAATAATAAAAGGCAGGAGTTCTAATTAAATGATATTGATTTTCATAATACCAATAATCCCAAACGAATCTCTTAGAATCTGCACTTCGAGGGTCTTCCATGTGATGGTTAAATTCCTGTCGAAGTGTTTTAGCCCCAGCAAAAAAATTTTTATGAACACGAAAATGCTTCATAAAAATTTAAACCTGAACTACTTTTTGCGAAATTTTCCCAAACAAACTTTGCTCTTTCGAATCCAACATCTCAATCTCGACAGTATCTCCAATTTTCATAAATGGTGTTTTCATAGAGCCTTCATGAATTTGCTCGAGCATTCTTTTTTCAGCTAAACAGCTTGAACCGAACTTTTTGTAATCTTCATTAGCAACTGTGCCGCTTCCGATGATCGAGCCTGCAGCTAATTCTCTTGTCTTTGCGGCATGGGCAATAAGTTGTCCAAAATGAAAATGCATGTCTTTAGCATTGGCTTGACCAAAAAATTGATTGTTGTATTTCACATGTAATGGCAAATGTACACGACCATTGACCCAAGCCTCACCTAACTCATCTAGCGTCAATGCAAAGGGAGACAAGGCACTGTTAGGTTTACTTTGAAAAAAACCAAACCCTTGAGCTAATTCTTCAGGAATTAATCCACGTAAAGAAACATCATTAATTAAAACAACGAGTTTAATATGTTTTAAAGCTTGTTCAGGAGTAACCCCAATAGGCACATGGTCTACGACGACACCCACTTCAGCTTCGAAATCAGTCCCGTGCGAAAAATCAACTTGCGGGATATCTTCATGGGGATCTAAAAATCGTCCGCATTCACCTTGATACATCAAGGGCACTGTTAAAAGTGTTTCCGGCAAAGCTGCATTACGAGCTTGGCGCACTAATTTAATATGTTGTATAAATGCTGAACCATCCGCAAACAACCATGTGCGAGGAAAGGCTGAGGCAAATATTTTTAAATCCGTAAGGCTTTGCTCTCCAGTAGCCTTTCCTGCGTTTAGATCTTCATACTTTTGTTTAAGCTTAGCTTCTACTTCACTCCAGTTCTCAATCGCTGTGAGCATATTTGGGGCGATCTCTGCAGCAGAAACAAAAGATTTATTATCTCGACTGACGATGACTAACTCACCATCTTTTGTATTATTTTTTTTCGTAGCTAATTTCATTTTAATTTACCTAATTACTTTATTTAACCATTTTACTTAAACTAACTAATCCAAAACGATCATGAAGTTTGCGCCTAAACCACGAGAACTTTCAACATCTTTAGCTAAAGTTCCAGCAACTTCAAAAAATAAATTTAAACCGAACGTCGGAGCAAATTTAAATTGTGCACCTACAGTTATAGGGACGATCATTGATTTAATATCTGTTAAATTACAATTTGTACACGAATCCCCCATCTTCATCGCCACTGAAGGACCTGCATATAAACCTACATAATCTTCCAATTTATACATGAAATGCACTGGCACTTCTGCATATGTAATTTTACCCTTTACTGTATTTGTGGGATATTCAGCCTCAAACGCTCTTTCTGAATACATTAAACCCAGTTTCACACCAAAAGCACCTTCACTGCTTAAGTTGAGCACTGTGGAACCACCAGCCTGAAAAGCTTGAGTTTGTTTGTTTGAGGATGCATTTTTAAGATCCGCTGAGTTCAACTTTAAACCAACCTCAATAGAAGGCATAGAATAAGAAACTTCAGCTTGAACTCCACTTGCTATTGCCATTACAGAACTTAAAATAATAACTAAATTTTTCAACATACAAAACCTCCAAATATTTAGAATTAGCATACTCCTGCACTCGCTCCCCTGCACTCAATGACGCACATATCATCTTCTCTCATTCCGACAATAGGTGTTTATAAACCTGTATTTAAATTCTTTATAAGACGGCGCTTAATTATAGATCATTTATATCTATAATTATCTCTGCAATAAGGCGTTAAAAGTGCGCTGAAGCATAGCTCTATGCAAAACAATCAAGTTTTATACTGAATAAATATATTCAAGCCTTATACTGTTAAGACTGTTAAAATAACTTAAAACTTTTAAATGCGATCTTAGGGAAACTTTATGGATAAAATTATACTTTATAATTATTTTCGAAGCTCTACGTCTTTTCGCGTGCGTATCGCACTTGAGTTAAAACAATTAGCTTATGAGTACAGACCTATTCATTTACTTAACAATGGTGGAGAACAACACTCACCTGAGTACAGAAAAATAAATGCCATGGGAGGAGTTCCTACTCTCGTGCATAAAACTTCCACTCATACGCTCTCAATCGGCCAATCCATGGCTATACTCGAATATTTAGATGAGGCTTTTCCACAGAGTTATCAACTTTTTCCTAAACATCCGTATCAAAAAGCTCTTATAAAACAATTTTGTGAAAACATAAACGCTGACATTCACCCTTATGGCAACTTGAGAACCTTACAGTATTTAGAAAAAAATCTTCATGCAGACGAATCTGCAAAAAATCAATGGGTTCAACACTGGATCTCAATTGGCCTCACTGCCTGTGAAACTATGATCCAAGAGCACTTAAGAGAAACCACTGCAAAAGGACCTTTTTGCTTTGGAGACACTCTTACAGCCGCAGACGTACTTTTGATCCCTCAAATTTTTACAGCTAAAAGGTTTAATGTTTCTCTAGAAAAATTTCCTACGCTCATTAATATTTTTAATCATTGCTCACTCACTGAAGCTTTTAAAAAAGCTCATCCAATGCGCCAAATAGATACACCTGAAGAATTAAAAATTAAAGATTCTTAGTGTAAACATACATGCAGCTCTCGCAGATAATTATAAGTTTGCTCATCTTATCTGCGAAGGTCTTTCTTTACACTCTATCTAAAAACAAGAAACTCCACTTATCAATAACAGGAACAAAGACAAAAACCAGCATCGAAAAATTAACCCACATAAAAAATGCAAACCAACGTTTTTCACCGTTAGATCTGTACAGAACAAAAAATTCTTTTAACAGAAAAAATACAAATGGAAAGACCATGACTATATAAACCCAGCTGGTATGAAGAAAAAATGGAGCTGCAACGGCCACACCAACATACGCAAAAGTGTACAAACCTATATGAAACAATGTTGAAGGTATGCCTAAAGTTACTGGCAAAGTTGGTATACCTCCGAGTTTATAATCGTCTTTGTATTTCATGGCCAACAACCAGAAATGGGGCATCTGCCACAAAAACATAATTAAAAATAAATACACCGAATCCAAATTCAAAATGTTGGGATCGTTAACAGCATAACCGATTGTAACAGGCAAAGCTCCAGGTATCGCGCCTGGTACAGCTCCAAAGACCCATTTACGCTTCCAAATATATGTGTAAAAACCGTTGTATAAAACTACAGAGGCGACAGAAACCCAGCCAGCAGCCTTAGATAAATCAAAGAGCATCACAAGTCCCAAGACAAGTAATGTTACAGCGATAATCAAGCCCGCTGCTGGTTGCAATTTTCCAGAAGCCAAAGGCCTGTTCTGAGTTCTTGGCATTAAGCGATCTAATTCATACTCTTGAAATTGATTTAAAGCTAAGCTACCTGAGCTTAAAAAATAAAGGCCACCTACAAACGTTAAAAGATGTTTGATTGAAAATGGTGTTTCAACAAAATAGCCGGTCGCATATCCTGCTAAACCGGCTAAAAGTGCAAATATCACAATTCCAAATTTTGTGAGTTGAGCGTAAACCTTAAACACAATCTCCCTTAAAGCACAGAAGCTTGCGGAACTCTGGATAAAATATCAATAATGGAAATAGCAAATAAAAGAAGTAAAAAGAAAAAACCTAAAGAAAAGATCACTCTATTTTCTAAACTCTCATACTTAAGATGCATGAACCAAGCCATGACTAAGAACGCTTTTACTCCTGCAATAGCAAATGCAACTAAAGGAGCAACAGGCCCTAAATATTGACGAACAGCATGTGCTCCAACAGTTAAAAACGTTAAAGCGAATAAAGCCAATGCAACTTTCATGTAAGTTGAAAAAGGCGTTATGTGCACGTGTAATTCTGAAGATGAATTGTTTTGTTGTCCCATGATTACCCCACCAAATAAAGTAATGGAAATAAGAAAATCCAAACTAAGTCAACGATATGCCAGAAGATACCGACACCTTCCATAGCTGTATAATAATTTGCATTGAAATCACCACGCACAGCTCTGATCAAGCACCACGTGATTAATCCCATACCAACTAAAACGTGAATACCGTGAAGACCAGACATGCAAAAGTAAAAACCAAAGTACAAACCTAAGTTCGTGCTTTTAACTTGTGCTAAACCTTCATGTGCTAAATTGGCATTAAGTTTTGCTAAATCTAACAACTGTCCTGGGTAAATTCCTAAATGAAATTTGTGCGTGTACTCGAAGTATTTGATAACCATGAAAATAGCGCCGCACAGGATTGTGATCGCTAATGACCAAACTGCTTTTTTAATTTGATTTGTTTGGCAAAAGTAAATACCTAAAGCCATTGTCAAAGAAGAAAAAATTAACACTAATGTATTAACAAATCCCATTTTCCAATCAAGAAAGCTTGCGCCTTCTGCGAACATCTCTGGATATATCATATGAAAAATGGCATAACCCACAAATAATCCACCAAACATGAGGATCTCGGTCACCATAAACAACCAGATTCCCATTTTAGCTGCATCAAATTGCTCGCCTGCATTTTTAAAGTGCTCCTGAACAGGAACACCATTTATCATTCTACTTGTACTCATATGGCCCCTCTGTCACGACTGGTTCATGATGAAAATTATGTGT
>JBKBTW010000031.1:0-17614 GCA_046291245.1 Pseudobdellovibrio sp.
GTCGATTTATTTGAACGAGCCATGGCCTCTGCTGATCGAGTTTTAGATTTACTAGCAGAGCCAGTCAAAATAGAAAAACAAATTGTTCATAAAGTATTTAATGGTCGGGGAAATATAGAGTTTAAAAATGTTTCATTTTTCTATCAATCTAGTTTGAAGGTTATATCGAACCTATCTTTAAGAATCCCTGAAGGGAAAACCTATGCCATCGTGGGAACAACAGGATCAGGAAAGAGCACATTAACAAAGCTGCTTTTAAAATTTTATGAGCCGACAGAGGGTGAGATTTCTATCGGTGAAAATAAAGTGTCCGAGTTAGACTCACGGCAATTGCGATCTCAAATAGGTTTAGTAAGTCAGGATGTATTTTTATTTGATGGGACAATTCGTGAGAATATAGCGTATGGTTTTTCAAATGCAACAGAGGAAATGATTCAAGCTGCTGCTGAAAAATCATTTGCATGGAGTTTTATCAAAGAGTTACCACAAGGACTGGATACTCCGATCGGTGAGAGGGGGTTGCGCCTTTCTGGTGGCCAAAGGCAAAGGATTGCAATAGCACGGGTTATTTTGAAAAACCCACCAATTCTCATATTGGATGAGGCTACATCTGCAATAGATAATGAGACTGAAAATTTAATCAAGTTAGCTCTTGCAGAAGTCTGTAAGGGACGTACAACATTAGTTATAGCACACAGACTTTCTACTGTGCTCGAGGCAGATTGTATAAATGTTCTAGAAAAAGGACAGATTGTAGAGTCAGGTAGGCACGAGGAGCTTTTAGGTCAACAAGGATTTTATCACACACTTTGGAATGCTGCTCGCTAAATTTAAATATTAATGAATAAGAACTAGATGTCTCTCCACATCTAATACGGGCGATTGCAATGGTGTTATTTGTGCGGAGATGTCTTTGAACTTCTTTTTTGCATCCGAAAGTTCTTCCTCTATTTTTTCTTTACGTGCTTTAAGTAAAAAATATTGACCTTTTTTACCATAATAAAAACGAGTCATATCTAAAATAACATCGACAGGTTTAAATCCTCGGGCAGTCACAAGTTCAACTTTATCTAAGTCGTGCGTAACTTCTCCTGCAACGTTAATATTAGGCGCTATTGTTTTACATTGATTAAGAAAATTTTGTTTGAGGGGGCTTTTCTCGAATAAAATATATTTTATATGAGGGAATTGAATGGCGTAAATTACACCAGGAAGTCCACCTCCGGCTCCTAAGTCGCCAGCGTATTTTATATTTTCAGGAAAGAATTTAAGTGGGAGTAAGCAGTCAATAATATGATTATCAATAAGCTCTTCAAATGTCATTTTACGGCTAATAAGATTGAGCTCTTCATTGGATTTCCAAAGAAGGTCAATATAGGATTTGAGTTGTGGTAAAGCTTCTTCTCTAAACCCCAGATCTTTTATGATAGGTAAGCGCTGTTCGAAGTAATTCGTATTAGACATGTCTTAATTTAGAACAAGTTCTAGTTTAAAGCAAATATGTTCTGAGGGTTGCATGAGGCTAAGTGGCTACATTTTTGCTTCGTAATTAAATGTGGAGTTATTAATTTTAGAAAGACAGTTATAACAAATAAGGAGACTTTATATGAAACATTTAGTAACGATTTTTGCACTTATGGCTACAAGTTTAACAGCATCAGCAGCAACTTTAAAATGTATTGGTCATGTGACGGATATTAAATCTGATAAAGTAGTGAGTATTGATAAACGAGTTAGTGTTTCAGGAGAGTTAACAGCTTCTGGTGATATTGAGTATACATCTGTATATCAATCAAAAGACTTTAAAATTAGCGTCGGCTTAAATGGAGATATTAAAACTTTGAAAGTTCAGCCTAAAGCTGGAGCTCAAGATGTCGCGATGTTGTCTACAAATGTAAGTTCTGTGATTGAGCAAGCTAAAGATTTTTCTGGAGCGATTGTTGAAAGTGCATCTGAAAAAATCACTATTGATTGCTCAGTAGTAACAAAGTAATTTTATTTAACAATAGAGTTGTTATAAAAAATTAATCTACACCCTTAAGCTGGGTAAATAAAAAACTAGGAAATTAAAAAATGCCTTCGACATTCACTCGGAGGCATTTTTATTTTTAGTCATAAATAGACATTAAGATGGATTACATTTTCGGAGCATTTGTAACAACACTCCAGTTGCAAAGTTTATAAAGCATTCTAGCGCCCACATTGCCATCCCATTCAGCCTCTTCAGCTTCACCTGTAGAGACTTCATTTAAGTCAAAACCCACGATTTTTCGTCCAGACGCTGCAAGTGTACTAAATAGGAAAAACACTTCATCTGTTGTAAGGCCACCAATAACAGGTGTTCCTGTAGATGGACAAAACTGTGGATCTAGTCCATCAATGTCAAATGAGATGTAAACTTTTTTCGGAAGCTCAGAGATGATATCGCTCGCAATAGAGGCCCAGCTTTCGCCCTTTAGAAGTCTTTGTTTGGTCTCGATATCAAAAAAAGTTTTGATATCAGCACGAGATTTTACAAAGTTATACTCTTCTTCACAAAAATCACGAATGCCGACTTGAACTAATTTTTTAGGTTTAGAGCCTTGAGGTAAATTCATTACATTATACATAATGGAGGCGTGTGATTGCTCAAATCCTTGGTAAGCTTTGCGTGTATCTGAATGAGCATCTATATGTAAAACACCGACTTCAGATAAACCATCATCATTTTTATACTGTTCGCAAATGGCTTTAATTGCGCCAAGTGGTGTTGAGTGATCTCCACCAATGAGACCAAAGAGTTTGCCAGCTTTAAGGATCTTTTGAGTTTCTGTATAAACCCACTGCGTGAGTTCGCGAGAAGCTTCGTTGATTTGCGCTGTTAGTTTTTCAATTGTTGCCGCATCATCGGATAAATTCGTTTTAAGCTCGATAACTTTTTGAGCGAGTTCTTTGTAGTGTTTACTTTTCTCTGAGATTTCTTGAGAGATTTCTTTCATAAAGTATCCAGCTTCATATGCTGTTTTAGTTTCAAAATCAAAAAGATCAATTTGCTCTGAGGCTTCACGGATGATACGAGGGCCATTTGAAGCTCCTTTGCCGTATGACGTTGTAACTTCCCAAGGTACAGGGAGCATAACAAGCTTACACTCTTCTTCAGAGAGTGGGATTCCAAATATGCCAAATTCAGATGAAATTGTTGTAGTCGCATCAAATTTTGGAGTTCTTTGAGATGGAGTTATGTTGTCAGGCATAAAAATTTCCTTTGTTTTTTGTTCCGGTATTAAGTTTTATTTATTCACCCTAGCACAAATTAGAGTGGCTTAACAGAGGCTCTTAGATTTCTTCCTGTCTCATTTGAGCATCTATCAGGCATATAGCGAGTGAGATGAGTAAATGACTGTGTAGAGTCTAGTTTTAAACCAATTAATTATGTGTTTATAAAAAAATGAGTTATTTTATAGGGCTTAACTCATATGTATTTGTTAGGTGAAAACAATAGGAAATACAAAATGATTTCAAAATTTTAACCGTGCGCAGCAATTAAGTCGAAAAAATGAAAATCAACTTGATCAAAAGGCGCACTTAATTAATCTACCATGGTTTAATGAGCATTTCTTTAATGCAAGTTGCGAAAATATAGGGGGATAGTAAATGAAAACTCTTTTTAAAACAGTACTTATTGTATCGGCATTGATGGCCACATCTGCGTATGCTGTACAACCAAACAAATCAGCGCCGCAAGGTGGCGTGTTCAATTATCATTTTGATCTTGAGCCGGAGACATTGCATCCAATCATGTCGGGTGATCAATACGAACAGTATTTTTCAAATTATGTCCATGATACTTTATGCACGAAAGATTTAAATACTTATCAAGAGGTTCCTCGTTTAGCTGAAAAATGGGAAGTTTCTAAGGATGGATTAGCTTATACTTTTCATATCCGTAAAAATGCATTTTTCCACAACGGTGATCCTGTAACAGCAGATGATGTAAAATTTTCTTTTGAGGCTATTAGAGAACCAAGACATCAAGCTTTAAACTTGATTCCCTATTTTGAAAAAATAACTAAAGTAGAAGTTTTAGATCCACAGACTGTTAAATTCACGTCTTCAGAAAAATATTTTAAAACTTTGGAAACACTGTGCAGTTATTTTAAAATTATTCCTAAATCAGTTTACGGAGATATTAATAAATCTGTAAAAATGCAAAAAGAAGCTGTTGGTGCGGGTCCGTATAAAATGAAAAAATACGATAAAGGCCAAATGATTGTCGTAGAAAAATTCGATAAATGGTATGGCAAAGATGTTCCTGAGTTAAAAGGATTTTTTAACTTTGCTCAAGTTAATTTCAGATTTACAAAAGATGCAAATATCGTCGTGGAGCGTTTGAAAAAAGGTGATATTGATTTTGCAGAGTTTAAGTCAACAGATGATTTTCTTAAAGCTGTAGGTAAACCTTTTAAACAAAAAGGCACATTCAACAACTACTTAACTTATGCCGTAGAAAATGAAATGCCTAAATCATATGGTTACATTGGATTTAATTTCAAAGATCCAATTTTAGCGGATAAAAATGTTCGTTTAGCTTTTGCTCACTTGGTTAATAGAGCAGAAATGAATAAAAAATTCTTTGAAAATCTTAACTACTTAGCAACAGGGCCAGTTTCGGTTAAATCTTCTCAAGCAGCTGATGTTAAGGCGATTGATTTTAATCCGAACAAAGCAAAAGAGTTGTTAAATAAATCAGGCTGGGCTGATTCAGATAAAAACGGTATTTTAGATAAAGTTATCAATGGTAAAAAACAAGAACTTAAATTGACTTTTATCTATGCAAATAAAGACTCTGAAAAGCAGTGGACTATTATTAAGGAAGATTGCAAAAAAGCAGGTATTGAGATTGAGTTGAAATTCTTAGAATGGAATACATTTGTTAAAACTGTAGATGATCGCAATATGCAATTATGGGCTATGGGTTGGGGCGCGGGTAGCGTAGAGCAAGATCCTAAACAAATTTGGCACTCAAGCTCAGCTTCAAAAGGTGGATCGAACTATGGGACATACTCTAATCCTGAAGTTGATAAGTTGATCGATCAGGGTCGCCAGGAGTTGGACTCTAAAAAGCGTACAGCTCTTTTTAAAAAGGCGTACACACTAATTGCTGAAGACGTTCCATATGTGTTTTTATTCAATAGAAAATATGATTACTATGCAATGTCGAAAAAAGTTAAATCTCCGGGTGATACATATAAGTATGACTTTGGATATACGACATGGTGGTCTGCTACATCTAAGTAATTGTATCGAAGTATCGATTTAAAAGTTATATATTCGATCATATGAAAAGGCTTAAGATTAAAATCTTAAGCCTTTTTTCTTTTTTACAAAAAATGCTTAAATAATCAGATATTAAGTTTTTTATAATTCCAAAGTTTAATCTTATAGGTTTATTTGCGTAGGCCTTAGTAAATGAATGATTCAGAGAAGAGCCCTTTTTAAGAAACGCAGTGAAACTCTGTTACATAATTTTTTCTTTTATAACAAAGGACTTAAATTAAGTTTGAGTTTTTTAGGCATTATAAAGTATAAGGTCGTATGTTCGTTTATATTATCAGACGTATTTTATTAGCTGTACCTACTTTTATTGGGATAACTTTAGTTACATTCCTTATTATCAACGCAGCACCTGGTGGGCCAATTGAGCAAAAGATGCAAAAATTGAGAGCTGGTGGAGGCGATGGCGGAAGTAGTGTAGCGATTTCTACAGAGATGATTGAAAATCTTAAAAAGCAGTATGGCTTTGATAAACCGCTCTACGAACGTTATTTTATTTGGGTAAAGAACATCACGAAGTTAGATTTTGGAGATAGCTTTACTTATCAAGAGCCAGTGATTGATGTGATCTCGTCTAAGTTTCCAGTTTCGTTATCATTTGGTTTAGCATCTTTGGTGTTAACATATTTGGTATGTATTCCTCTAGGTGTGAAAAAGGCCATTAAATCTGGAGGTGCATTTGACCAGATATCCGGAATTTTACTTTATATCACCTATTCCATCCCGCCCTTAGTTTTAGGTATATTTTTAATAGTGTGGTTTGCTGGTGGGTCTTATTTTGATTGGTTTCCTATTGGTGGATTTCAATCTGATAATTATGACTCTTTAACTACAATGGGTAAAATTGGTGATCGTGCATATCACTTTGTACTACCTTTAATTTGTTATATGATTGGTAACTTCACTGAGCTTTCTATGCTTGTTCGAAATACAATGTTGGATGTTATCGGTTCAGATTATATTCGCACTGCGCGAGCTAAGGGTTTGAGTCAAAATATTGTGTATTATAAGCATGCTTTAAGAAACGCCTTAATTCCTGTCGCAACTGGCTTGGGTGGCTTTTTACGGGTATTTTTGGCGGGGTCTTTAATTATTGAAACAATCTTTGGTTTAGATGGTATTGGGTTGTTAGGTTATAACTCTATTTTATCGCGCGATTATAACGTGATTATGGGTTTAACATTTATCTCTGCATTGTTGTTATTAGTTGGAAATATCTTAAGTGATATTATTTATGTGTTGGTAGACCCGAGAATTGATTTTAAATAAGCAGTTAAGTTGATTACGATTTAAAGTGGATAAAGTATGAATATTATAGAAAACAGATTTATTACAAATGAGTTAACTTTAAAAAGATACCGTCGTTTTAAAAGAAACAAAATTGCTATATTTTCTGTTTGGTGTGTGTTTGCACTTTTATTTTTCAGTTTTACAGCCGAGTTTTGGGCTAATAGTAAGCCGCATTTATTAAGCTATAAAGGTAAAATGTACGCTCCACTTTTTTTCGATTATCATCCTACAGAGTTTGGTCGTAATGACATTTATGTCATGGATTATCGCTCATTAGAGATGGGCGAACATGATTGGGCAGTATGGCCAGTTGTGCAGTGGGACCCTTATGAGAGTAATACTTTTGTTGAGAGCTACCCATCGCCTCCGACAAAGCATAATTTATTAGGTACGGATGATCGTGGTCGCGATGTTTCAACTCGTTTATTGTATGGTCTAAGATATTCTTTTTTATTTGCTTTAGGCGCTTGGTTTTTTTCATATTTAATTGGGATCGTAGTTGGTTCTTTGACGGGTTACTTTGGTGGTAAAGTTGATTTAGTGGTTATGCGTACGGTTGAGATCATTCAAACAATGCCGACAACTTTAATTTTGATTACGGTCATCTCTATTTTTACGCCAAACTTATTGGTACTTATATTGTTTTTATCTGCATTTGATTGGACTAAAATTGCTTTATATATGCGTGGTCAGTTTTTGCAGTTAAGAAAACGTGAATATGTTGAGGCGGCAAGATCAATAGGATCTTCGAATAAAAGAATTATCTTTAAACATATTTTACCTAATGCCGTTACGCCGATAGTGACTTTTTCTCCGTTTGATATTGCTGCTAATATTTCAATATTATCATTTTTAGATTATTTGGGATTAGGTTTAAGAGCGCCAACTCCAAGTTGGGGTGAGTTATTACAGCAAGCACAGAAATACTTTACAACTGCTGAATGGCTTGTATGGTATCCAGCAGCTGCTTTAATACTTACATTAACGCTTTTAATTAATATCGGCTTGGCAGTCCGAGATGCTTTTGATGCCAAATCATCAGTTGGATAGGTTATTGCCTACTGTATTGATCACAATGGGCGGACGAGGTGTTCGCTTTAAAGAAGCAGGCTATAAAGAGCCTAAACCATTTGTTAATGTTTTAAATAAGCCTATGATTTTTCGCGTGATGGATTTATTCCCTCAAAAATGGTCATTCGTTTGTGTTATGAACAATGAGGATTATGATGATCAACATATTCAACGTTTGAAAGATTATGTTGGGGAGTCTCGCTTTCAACACACAATGATATCTCCAAATTCAAACGGTCCATTGCAAACAGTGATGGCAGGGGTAGAGCTCATAGCGGATGAACAGCCAGTTTTTGTGACGTACTGCGATTATGGTCAAGAGTGGGATGCTCAAGATTTTTTAAAGTTTGTAGAAGCTCATGAGAGTGATATCTGCTTTATCTCATATAAAGGTTTTCATCCACATTATTTAGGTCCTAATATGTATTGTTACACTAAAACTGATGGCTTTAAAATTTTAGATATAAAAGAAAAAGAGTGCTTTTCGGATCGTCGTGAAAAAGACTATGCTTCAACGGGTGGATATTATTTTCGAAATGCAAAACTTCTTAAGAAAGCTTTGTTAGAGCAACAGAAGCAGCATTTAAATTGGAATGGTGAGTACTTTACATCACTTGCTGTAAAAGCTTTAATGAATGTAGAGACTGATTTAAAAGTTCATGTCTATGAGATTAGTAAATTTTTTCAATGGGGTACCCCAGAAGATTTACAAGCATTTGAATACTGGGCAAAGGTAAAATATGAAAACTTTTTTAAATAACTTAAATAGTAAATATGTTTACGGCGTATTATTTCTTTTAGCAATGTTAATGTTAATAGACTGGTTTGTTTTCAGCAGAACTCCTGTTGATGAGTTAAAGCAAGTTACAAGTGCCGTATCTGAGAAGATCCAAAAAACAAAAGAAATTTCAAATGATGAAATTGTTTCTGGAACAGCTATTGAGGGAACTCAATATGAATCAACAATAATTGACCCTCGTAAAATAAATAGCACTGAGCTGCGAAACTGGGTCGGTCGTGAAGCGAGGGCTATGAATAATTTTAATGCTGATGAAGAAGTATTAAAAGATCACTATCAAAAAATTGGAGAAAAGCTCTCGCGTGAGCAATTTAAGTTATTGTCTGAAGTCATAGTGAATCGTAAGGCAATTTTAAATGAAAGAATTTTATCAGCTTACTTGATCGGATATGCTGGTTACAATTCTATTGAGGATTTAGTCCGAGTTATTTCTACGGAAATACAAGTAGATGGTGCACCAGTTGCTCATAGTTTAGCAGAAACGCAAATGGTGCAAGAGCGAGCAATGAGAGTTCTTGCGATTAATCGTTTGGTGGACTTAGCAAAAGGACCTGATAAAAATGCAGCAAATAATGCTAAAGACCAATTAACTAAGCTTATACCAACTATAAAGGATGCTACTTTAAGGAATTACGCTCAGAGTAAACTCACTGAAATATAGCTAATTCAGGGAAAAAATCTTGATACAGCATTAATATTGCGTTCAAATGCCCCACATTAACCACACAAATGAGGGGAGTGGATATGAAAAACACAATTAAGTTGTTTTCGATTTTGATTATGGCATTGGGGATGTCATTATCAGCAGCAGCACAAATCGAAGTAACACCTGTAGTTCCGAGCCAAGATGAAACTGTAAAAGCGCAATGTATTTCAGCTCAGGATATGACTGAAATAGCGAAAAGCTTCAAACAATATCAAAATTTATCAGGTAAAGAGTATTGTTTTGATGGATCGCAATTATCTTATTTATTAGCTGGTTTAAATTACATCAGAAAATTAGAATTCGTTGACCCACAAGTAAAAAGTCAAGATGAGTTGTTTTCAGGAAAATTTGCTCAAAATTGGTTTGGTTATTTTACAACAAGAATCAAAACCATCTCTATAGAGCAAAACTGCCCACAAGGTGCTATTGCTTATGTTATGGGTTTTTTCCATAACAACACTATGCACGTTTGCCCGATTGGCTTAACTGATTCTTTTACACCAATGGATTTAGCGAGTGTATTTATGCATGAGGCTCGTCATATTGATGGATTTCCTCATGTTATGTGTTCGGAAGGTCCACGTGCTGGTTTGTCTGGTGCATGTGATAAAAGAATCTCTGATGGTGGTTCGTATGCTGTAACTGTTGAGACATATTCACAGTTAGGCCAATACGGAAAAAATATAAATCCTGCTTATAGAGCGATTGCCCAGGCATCTGCTTTAATTTATGGTGCTGAATCATTTCAACAACCTGTAAAAATTAATACAGAAGAAGCTTTCTTAGCTTTAACTGAAGATAAAAAGATTTTTAAAATTGAACCATCTTTAGATAAAGAAGCCGTACAAGTTGGTGAGACTGCAGCTTTAGGTCATATTATTAAAAATAAACCAGGTTTATTAATTTTGCCTCAGGACAAAAATCAAAAGATAACAAGAATTTATCCTACAGGTGAAACACAAGCCATTTCTGTAGAGTATAATGATGATACGGTTGCAAATCGCTCTAATGTTGTAGATTACTATTTTGCATGGACTTGGAATGCACGTATTGAAAAAAATAAAGTTACTTTTTTCTGTGATAAACGTGAAAGACCTACTTTGAAATCTGATGTTGCGTTAAATGGCGAAGCATTATCAATTGTATATCCAGAAGGATACACGCCTGCAAACAACTTTGCATATTTAATGACTACTCAAGGAGTTGTTAAAATTGGATGTACTGGCAGTAAAGGTGAGGTCTCAGCAGCAAATGTAACAATTGATTCTGATATTAAACGTATTCATAAAGCTCAAGGCACAACTTTAGCTTTAACTCAAACTGGTGAGTTGTTAAATATGAATAACAGATCTGAGAGAATTAACTTAGGTATTGGTAATATCGTTGATATTACTTCATACACGCGCGCTACATTTTTTGATAAAAAATAGTTTTATTGAAAGATCAAATTTCATTTAAAAATAAAAAGCCAAGTTGTTTAAAGCAACTTGGCTTTTTTTATTTTGAGCTTTTATTCTGATCCCTCATATCAGGCATAAAAAAAGAGAGGTTAAAACCCTCTCTTTTCAAAAAATTCTGTTTATGAGTTAAAGATTATTCCATCTCTTCTAAATATGTATAACCTGATAGACCTTCTTCATAATGTTTAAGAAGTGCTTTAGCCTCTTGTTTGGATAAATTTCCTGAAGCAATAGCTTCTTCTGTAAACTGACGAACGCTATCAACCATTTCTGCACGTCCGTACTGAACATAACTCAAGACTTCAGTTACAGTGTCACCTGGAACATAGTGATCAACAGTATAGCCTGATTCATGAATAGAAATATGCACAGCATCTGTGTCGCCAAATAAGTTATGTAAATCTCCAAGGATTTCTTGATAAGCACCTGTTAAGAATACCCCGAGGTAATAGGGAGCATCTCCTTCTTTGAAGGGATGGATTCTCAGGGTTTGTTTGTACTCACCAGACTCAGTGTCGATGAATTTTTCGATTTTACCGTCAGAGTCACATGTTAAATCTGCAAGCGTCGCTTCATGATGAGGTTCGTGCGTTAAATTGTGAATAGGCATTACAGGGAATAATTGTCCAACAGCCCAAGAATCCGGAACCGATTGAAATACTGAAAAATTACAAAAATATGTATCGCAAAGTTCTTCACGAAGTTGAGCTACGATATCCTCACAATCAGGAATTTTTCTTCCCATTTCCAACATCTTAGTGGCAATAGCAAAGTGCATGCTTTCGCACCATGCTCTTTGAGTTAAATTCAGTACTCCATATGTAAATAAATTTAAGACTTCATTTTTCGCCTGCATAGTATCATTAAAAGACTCATTTAAATTTTCAGGAGAAAGCTTTTCATAAACATACTGAAGCTCTTGCATGATTGTCGGATCATTTTTAGTGGTAGGAGTCGGTGGTTGTTGACGGTAAAGATTATTTACGCCCATAACGTTAAAAATTAACACTGAGTGATGAGCTACAAGCGAGCGTCCAGATTCAGTGATAATATTAGGATGCGGGATAGAGTTTTCATCGCACAACGTTTGTATTGTAGAAACAACATCGTTTGCGTACTCTTGTTCAGAGTAGTTCACAGATGAGTCAGAGTGTCCAGAGCCATCGTAATCAACACCTAAGCCACCACCAACGTCAATGTATTTAAGTTTTGCACCAAGCTTATGAAGCTCAACATAAAAACGCGCGGCCTCTTTTAAAGAAGATTTAATACTTTGAATTGAAGGAACTTGTGAGCCAATGTGATAGTGAAGCAGCTCTAAACAATCCAACATATCAAGTTTACGAAGAGTTTCAATTCCCTCAACAATTTCAACAGCTGTTAAGCCAAATTTAGAACGAGCACCTGCTGAATCAACCCATTTACCAGCACCTTGCGTATTAAGTTTAGCTCTAAATCCGATTTTAGGTTTAATGTTTAACTTTTTTGAAGCATCAATTATGAGTTTTAACTCATCTTTACGATCAACAACGATAACGACATCACGTCCAAGTTTTTGCGCTAACAAAGCTGTTTCAATGTATTCAGAATCTTTAAAGCCATTGCATACGATGATGGCCTCAGGATTATTCATTAAAGATAAAACTACAAGTAATTCAGGTTTAGAGCCACACTCTAAACCTAAGCGCAAGTTTTTACCAAAACGCACAAGCTCTTGAACAAGGTGTCTTTGTTGGTTTACTTTAATTGGATAAACTCCGCAGTACTGGCCTTTATAATTATAATCAGTGATGGCTTTTTTAAAGCATGAGTGAAGAAGTTGTACGCGTTGATTAATGATGTCTGGAAATCGAATCATGATAGGCACGCGAATACCACGATCTTGTAACTCTTGAGTTAATTCATATAAATCTACAGATGGTCCATTGGCGCCTTTAGGTGTTACAGAGACATTTCCATTTGAGTTAACTTTAAAGTATCCAGTGCCCCAGTTGTTAATTCCGTAAAGTTGCGCACTTTTTTCAGAACTCCAAGAAGCTGATTTTGAATGAGCAAACGTTTGAGTAGATGACGTGTGAGACCCGTTATTCGGTGTTTGAGTTTCCATGAAATTCTCCCAAAAAAGTTGAGCTAATTGAGAGTTTTATCCCCCAGAAGCTTTCTGTATTTTATAACAGTTTTTATACAGATTTTTCTGGGGGGTGCAAATTATTTTACGATTAGATTTAAAATTTTTCCAGCTTTGTAAATAACCTTAACAGGAGCTGATCCATTCATGGCTGCACTGATAGTCGGAATTTTTAAAGCTTCAGCTACAGCGGTGGCTTCGTCAGTTGTGAGTGCAATTTCAATCGTACCTCGCATTTTGCCATTAACTTGTACACCCATGATCACTGTGTCGTCCTGACAAAGAGCTGGATCATATTTTGGCCAAGCGGCTGTCACGACTAAACCAATGCCACCCATACGGCTCCACAACTCTTCTGCCATATGGGGTGCAAAAGGTTGTAAAAGTTGAACAAGTGGTAAAAGCGCATGTTTAGAGCGACATTCGTGCTTATAGAGCTCGTTTACCATGATCATCATTTGGCTGATGCTTGTGTTGAAGCTCATATTTTCGATATCTTCAGAAACTTTTTTTATTGTTTTATGTAAAACTTTTGCGATCTCAGGTGGTAAAGCATTATCTGTTGCATGAGTTTCGTCAGTTTGTTCGTTCACCACTAAACGGTAAAGACGATCTAGAAAACGCTTAACCCCATCTATACCATTAGAGGCCCAAGGTTTATCTTTATCTAACGGTCCTAAAAAGCTTATGTAGCATCTTAAAGCATCCACTCCAAATTCTTTGGCGACCTCATCAGCAGGAATAACATTGCCGCGAGATTTAGACATTTTCTCACCATCTGGGCCAAGAATCATTCCTTGGTGTGCTAATTTTTGAAATGGCTCATCTACAGAAATTAGACCAGCATCAAAAAGAACTTTGGTCCAAAAACGAGAGTAAAGAAGATGTCCAACTGTGTGCTCTGGTCCGCCTACATAAAGATCAACGGGTAACCAATATTGAATAGCTTCAGGAGAGAACGGAGCTTGATTGTTGTGTGGATCTGCATAACGCAAAAAATACCAAGAAGATCCTGCAGCTCCTGGCATAGTGTCTGTTTCTCTTCGGCCTTTACCTTTGTAATTCACCCAGTCTTTGTTATTTGCCAAAGGCGCTTCACCTGAGTCTGATGGTTCGTAGTTGGCGACCTCAGGTAACATAACAGGTAACTCATTCACTGGAATTGGTTTTGTTTCACCATTTGTGTCGTGATAAATAGGGAAAGGCTCACCCCAGTATCTTTGACGTGAGAATAACCAGTCACGAAGCTTGTACTGAATTTGTTTTTTACCCAAATTTTTAGATTCTAGATACTGATTCATTTTTTGAATAGCGTCTGATTTGGTTAGTCCATTTAAAAAATCTGAATTGCAAAGAGAGCCTTCACCGGTGAAAGGAAGTTCAGTTTCAGAGTTAAGAACACGCACAATTGGCAAATTAAATTTTGTTGCAAACTCAAAATCACGCTCATCATGTCCAGGTACAGCCATAATAGCGCCAGTGCCGTAATCCATCATCACGTAATCAGCAATCCAAACAGGAATTTCTTTTTGAGTTATAGGGTTAAGAGCATATCCTCCTGTGAAAACTCCCGTTTTTTCAGTATTAGCTTTACGGTCTATTTCAGATTTTTTTGCTGTAGCCTCAATGTAATCAGCAACAGATTTAGCTTGCTCTTGCGAGGTAAGACGTTGAACGGCTGGATGTTCAGGAGCAATCACCATAAAGGTAACACCAAAAATAGTGTCAGGACGAGTCGTGAAAATTTCAAGTTTTTCAGATGGTGTAGTTTTTAAATTAAACTGAACTGTAGCTCCTTCGGATTTTCCAATCCAATTGCGTTGACCTTCTTTAGTTCTTTCTGGCCAATCTAATTTATCAAGATCGTTGAGTAATCTTTCTGCGTAATCTGTGATTTTCAACATCCATTGTTTCATAGGTTTGCGAATAACGGGATGGCCTCCACGTTCAGATTTGCCATCAATAACTTCATCATTTGCCAAAACTGTTTTAAGGGCAGGACACCAGTTAACTGGAACTTCTTTTTGATAGGCTAAACCTTTTTCGAAAAGTTTTAAGAAAATATATTGCGTCCACTTATAGTAATCAGGTTTACATGTCGAAATTTCACGCGACCAATCAAAGCTAAAACCATAAGTTTGCAATGTCGATCTGAAGCTTGTGATAGCTTTATCAGTCGTAATGGAAGGATGCACGCCGGTTTGAATAGCGTATTGTTCAGCTGGTAGACCAAAAGCATCATAGCCCATCGGATGTAAGACATTAAAACCATTTGTACGTTTATAACGAGAAACTATGTCGGTTGGAGTGTATGAAGCAATATGACCTATGTGTAAACCAGACCCTGAGGGGTAAGGGAACATGTCTAGGGCGTAGTATTTTGGTTTTGAAGAGTTATCTTCCGCTTTATATGCCTGAGCTTCAGCCCAGACCTTTTGCCATTTTTTTTCGATTTCGATATGTTTCATAGATGGCATCTTAAATCTGGATAGGTGTTAAAAGCAAATCTCAAAATGAGATTTGCTTTAATGCTATAAATCAAATTTATCCAAATTTATTCAAGTGAAATTTGATTAGTCTAGAAGTTTATAAAATTGTTCAATGATGTCTAATTTTTAGATACTTTCCCTCCAGTCGAAGGGTATTTTTTCCGATAATAACTTTATGAAGAAAGATCCGAGACAGCGTCCTGTATTGGTTTTAGATGAAGATGTAGACACGTTAGAGTTAATGGCAGAACCCTTAAGATGGGAAGGCTATGATGTGCACAGCTTTTCTTGTCCAAAAGAAGCCTCAAGCGCTCTTAATTTTATAAGGCCACAATTAGTTATTATTGATCCTGATTTTTCAGGTGAAGAAAATCAAAAATTTATCAATCACTTTTTTACATCTATTCAACAATCCCCTGTGATTATTGTTTCATCAGATGCAACGACTGAAAAGATAACACAGTTTTTAGATTTAGGAGCTTGTGATTTTATCAGTTCACCTTTTGTGCCTATGGAGTTTTTAGCTCGCGTCCGAACGCAATTGCGCATGAAGGACATGCAGGATGAGCTTTTAATGACTAATCAGCGATTGCAAGAGATGGTCGAAATAGATGATCTCACAGGTTTATATAATATGCGTTCACTTTACTCTAAGCTCGAGTTTGAAATGGAAAGATCGCAAAGATTTGAGCGTCCAGTGACAGTTGTGATGATTGATATGGATAAATTTAAATCCATAAACGATGGACATGATCATTTATTTGGAAGTTATGTTTTATCAGAGGTAGGTAAAATTATTCGTCAAAACACGAGAAGTATCGACATCCCAGCTCGTTATGGTGGAGATGAGTTCCTGATTGTTTTGTCAGAAATTCCTTTAAGCGGGATAGAAAGTTTTTGTGAAAAACTAAGGGCTCGTGTTGAGCAAACTGTTTTTAGCCATGGTCCAGATTCAATTAAACTTACGCTCTCGATAGGTTATGCTACTTTTGATGGAAACAAGGCTCAATCTTTAGCAGCTAAAGAGCTTGTTCGAAGGGCAGATTCGGCTCTTTATCAAGCTAAGAAATTAGGCCGTAATAGAGTTGTTGGCTATGATCAAAGTTTTGACCGTTTTCATAAGTTAGAAAAATCTTCAGTTATTCAAGTTTTTGATAAAAAAAGAAAGACAGCCTAAAGCTTTTCTTTTACAAGTGACTAGGGCGAGTTCTTGTTTGGGGTTAACCCCCACATTAAGACACACCCTCTATTTTTTTGTATAGGATATGAGGAGCTTTGAAGTGGAAGAAAAAAACAATGCTGATAAAATTACAGAAACTGTTGATAATTTAGAAACTTCTTTTGCTTTAGCTTCAGAAAATAAAAAAAATAAAGACGATTATTTTAAATACACAAAAACAATTCCGCGTCCTGAGATTAATCGAACAAGCACTCTGCCCATTCAAACAGAATACTCTTTAGCTTTAGAAAATGAATATAAAGATTTTGCCTTTAGTGAAGAGCGTGCTCCTTTAAATAAAGGAAAATGGAGAAAGAGCGTTTTTAAGGTTGATGAAAGTCATCCAATGGATTTAGAGATTGGCACTGGGGCTGGAATGCATTTTGCCTACCACACGCAAAAATTTCCAGAAAGATGTTTAGTTGGATTGGAACTTAAATATAAACCGTTAATTCAATCTATCCGACGTGCTAGGATGTCGGGGGCTCAGAATTCAGCTATATGCCGCTTTCATGCCTTTAATTTGGATTTACTATTTGAGGCCAATGAAGTTGATAATGTTTTTATCCATTTTCCCGACCCATGGACATCTCCTCGTAAGCCTAAGAATCGCGTTGTTAACAGAATCATATTAAAATGGATTTATGATATGCAAAGAGTCGGCTCATTTTTAGAGTTTAAAACTGATTCTAGAGAATATTTTTTATGGGCATTAGAGGAAATGAAAGAAACTCCATATAAGATAGAGTTCAAAACGTTAGATTTATACTCAGAAAATAATCAGTATAAAGAAAATAACTTTCCAACTACATTTGAGAAAATTTTTGTTCGTCAAGGTATACAAATTAATTATATTAAACTTATTAAAAGCTAAATTTTTTGTTTTAATGGCAATGTAATAATAAATTCTGTATTAACGGAAGTGCTGTTGTAGACGAGAGTACCATTATGGTCTTCAATTATCCCTCTGGATAAGCTTAAACCAAGACCAGTTCCCTTACCCACGTCTTTGGTTGTAAAAAATGGGTCCATGATTTTATGAGCTATTTCAGGTTTAATGCCTGATCCACTATCACTAATATGGATTTCAAGAGTTTGTGGTGTTAGGAGGTTAGTTCTAATTTTAACCCATTTATTTG
>JBKBTW010000032.1:0-9570 GCA_046291245.1 Pseudobdellovibrio sp.
GTGAATTTTTTGTATTCTTCTGGATCTGGTATGTCTGTTATAGCTATATTGTTTTTTTTATGAGTTGATCTCCCGGTGTACAAAGGTGTTGTTTGGCCAAGAAAACTTTGATTTTTGACAGGAGCTTCTTCTAAAGGATCTTCTGCATTTTTTTCAGGAAACTTTACATAAAGTTTATGCAAGTCAATTCTATGCTCTAGTCCAAGTGATGTGTACTGGTCATACAACGCCATTTCATCTTTATGCCAAGCTCCGTAATGTTTTTTTAATACTTCCCAGGGTGCAAATCCGAAACTCGTTAGAAGTTCAAATTGCTGAGGTAAAGTTACGTCTGCTACTTTGATTTTTAAAGGTAAAGTTATTTTTTGTGACCCTACTTTAAATGATATATGACCTTCATACTCAGTAGCTGGTGTTGTTGTTTCCGTTTGAATTTCAAATAAAAACTGTGCTGTACTTGCGTAATTGTACTGAGGAGGTGAGGCGTCTTTAGAAAGCATGAAGTCTAAAGGAATCGCGATATCACTGGCTTCTAAAGATTGAGTAGAGCTTTTATAAGATGATTTTTTGATATGGTGGACGCCAAGCCAGTAGGTGTTCAGAGAAATGTTCGTTGATTGCGGACTGTCTTTTTTAATTGTGCCAGAGGCGTCGGACATTGAAGAGTGTAAAGAAGAGATAGGCTTAAGGTCGAGAGTAACATCTTTTATAAGCTCAGAAGATTTAAGATGAGTGAATTTTAAAGTGAAAATCTCGAATTCACCTTTAGCCATATAGAGCTCTATTGAAGGATTATTGCTTGAAGCCTTACGGATTTTTGGCTCATCTTCATTAATTTGAGGCTTTTCTCCGTTGAGGTATATTTTGTATTCTAGCTTGTGAGTTTCTGATTTATTAGCTAAGACATGAAAAGATAATGCTGTTGCAGAGCTTACGATGAAGGTTAGTAGAGCAATTTTATTGAGCTTAAGCTTTTCCATTTGAAGTCTCCTGAGTGAACTCAATTTCATACAAATGTGTATACTGACGAGTCATTTGTTGAGCGCTATATTTATAAAGTAATTTTTGAATTTCTTCATATTTTCTATGAGGATTCAAAACGTCATGATTTTTTAGATTCTTAATAAGTTCAATGAGATTCTGTGAGGCGGCATTTAGATCCTTAAGATCGAAGTAGTGCGCTATGTTTTTAAATATCTTGTGTCCGGCGATATCAGATAAAAATAACTCTTTGTTGTAAGATAAAGCTTCTAAAGGACTTAATGGCATTCCTTCCTCATGAGAGGCTGAGATGAAAAGATCAGTTGCTTGAAGCCATTTTTCTGGCGTGTAAGAATTTCCAACAAAAATAATATTTTCTTTTAACGGACACAAAGAAGTTTTATTTGTAAGCTGTTTTTTAAAACCGAGGTCGGTTTCGCCCCCGACAAAAATAAGCAGAGTTTTTTCTTGAATCTCATTAGGAAGTTGATTCCATATTTCTAAAGCCTCCATTTGACCTTTGCCTGAGTGTAAGCGAGCCACCTGAGTTATCCAGAAGTACGTGCTGAGGTCAAAATTTTGTAGTTGAGGTGAGAGCTTTTTGATTTGTGCTGACAATTCATTTTTAAGTTCTAAAATGTTTCCATTAAATGTTTCAGGTAAAGGGATTCCATTTTTAATGACATGAATTTTTTGTGAAGCTGTGCCAAGAGTAACGTATTGATCTTTTAACTGTTCTGAAACAACTGTCAGTGTATCACAGAATTTAGGAAAGATTTTTTCATATACGGTGTATTTAGGTCCTTTTTTGAGATGAACAAAACTGTGTTGCGTGTAAATAACCCTGAGGCGGCCCAGGCTGAAAAATTTTGCCATGACGGCATAGATAAGAGCTCCTAAATCATGAGCATGAATTTGATCGATGTGATTGTGTCTGCAGTACTGCGATATTCTGTAGCCCGTACGAATTGAAAAACCTTGAGCCTTGTTGCAGCGAACAACACGAATGTTTTTAAACAGATGATCAATAGTTTCTGTGTTAGGGATTTGATCGTAAACGTAAACAGTTGGGAACCATTGACCTTGCTTAACGAGTTCTTGCGATAGGTTTAAAATCATTCTTTCTAAACCACCGACGTTTAAGTACTGAGTGAGAATAAGTACTTTTTTGTTTTTTGCTTTTCTTCTTTCGTTCCTAAATATCGAAGGCAATGCTAAAAGCACGTAAATAATCCAAAATAATGTCCCCATGATGAACAGTCCGATGGATTCTGAGGAAAACACTTTTGCGGATGCATATGAAAAAACACCGATTGTGATGCTCCATAAGCTAATTTTAGCAATGAAGTTAAAAGGAATTATATTTGTGATTTTCCATCCCAAGTGTTTGTGCATGTAAAATAGAGAGTAGAGTCGAATACTGAGCTGACAGAGCAAAAAGCATGTAAGGGCTCCGTAAGCTCCAGCGATATGCACACCAGCTAGTGTTCCGATTAATGATATAATTGCAAACGTCGCGATAGTTTTTAATATCCACTTAGAGTTACCCATTGCTCTGGCCCAAGCATCGTACGGGATGATATAAAATAAATAAATACAGCAGTACAGACGAAGAAAGTTTTCTGTAGCAGGATATTTATCTGTAAAAAGCAGTCTTGTAATAGGACCTGCAAATAAAAATAACCCTACAACTGACGGTATGATCCATAAACTTAAATCAGCAATAGCTGTGCGGAGAATATGTTGTGATCTCCGATTTGTAGAATCTTTTATTGTATATAAGGATTCTGATAATTCAGGGATCATAACTTTATTCACGGACTGTTCAAAAATAAGGAGAGGTGGAATGGAAAGGCATCCTAGGGCATAAACTGCAAAATCAGCAGCAGGCAAATAGTAACTTAAAATAAATTGATCACAATAACTGAGAATAACAGCTAGAGCAGCCGCTCCAGAAGCTGGTAAAGCATATTTTAAAACTGGCGTGAGTTGTGGATTATTTTTAATGGCAAAAGAAGAGATATTTTTTTTAAGTGTTAATAAAACAGAAACGAAAAACTTTAACATCATCACTAATGAAAAAACATATATAACGGAGTTAACGCTTTTAAATACAAACGCAGCCGCGATCATACTTAGCGTTTTTATAAGCTCCCAAAATGCCGAATACCAACCAGCGCGTGTGGCCATTCCTGTTGCGATGAGAGTTTCTTCATAAAAAGGAGACGATATTGAGACAGCTACACTTAAAACAAGACATACATACAAGTAAAATTCTGAAAGTTGAAAGTTAGGAATCAAGGCGTGGAGCACAGGATATATCATGAGACCTATTAAAATAATACCTAAAGACCACATTAATTGCAGTGTCCATGTTGCAGATAATGAATACTTAAGAAGACTTTTTTTTCCAGCCCAATAATACAGCCCATTACCAAAACCTGAAGAAAACAATAGCCACGGCGCAGTCGCTGCATAAAGAAAAAACAGCTTATAAAGCCCAACTTGGTCAGCTGACAGCATACGTACGAGTATTAAAGGAAGTGCCAAATTTAATAAGGATGAAAACCCCATCATAACGGTGAGTGGTCCGTGTGATTGGCGTTGGTGTTCATCTGATGGTATTGTGTTCACATCTTGCATGCTTTATCCTAAAATAATATCTGTTTTGAAGATAGTGAGCATTATAAATCAGATCTAAGGTGATGGATAGTCTTGTTTGTTGAGAGTTCACAAATGTTTTGCTAATCTAGAAAAATGATGATTTTAGCATTGTTGTTTTTGGTAATCGGTTTGATTTTGGTATCTCTTGGCACATGGCTTAGCCCTTATATTGCTTTAAAGGTTTATAAAAGTAAAAAATTCAAGGCTAAGCTCGAGCAATTTAAAGAGACAGATAATGCAAGGCCTGAGAATAATTTTCAAAATGTTTCTTTAGATATATTAATTCCTGCTCACAAGGAATTTGTTAGTCTTCCTGTGAGTCTTAATTATTTTAACAACTTAAATTTATCTAAGCCAGATTTTTTTACAGAAATTAAAACGCACGTGGCTTTGAGCAATTGGGAGGGTGAAGAGGCAGTTCAAGCAAGCTCCATGGCAAGTACGGTAGTTTCTGTTAGTAATCCCGGTAAATGGTTTGCTTTAAAAGAGTTGGTTTATAAATCGCGAGCTGATTGGGTAGCTTTAGTGGATTCAGGTACAATTTGGAGTGACAACTGTTTGGAAGTGTTGGCGAAATATATAAAAGAGCAAGATGTTATAGTCGTGAACCCCACTTATTCAGAACAGGGGAGAATTCAGTTTAGTGGTAAGGGCTTACAACATACGATATGGAAAATCGAAAGTTTCATTAAAAACATAGAGAATCAATGTGGAGGACCAATTAGCCTTCATGGCTCAACAATCATCTACAAGAGAGAGTATTTGATAAAAGCTTTAGATAAATTAGGGGATGTTCAGTGGTTAAATGATGATGTCGTAGTGCCCTTGATGGTGAGAAGTTTGTATCCAGATAAGAAAATTATTTATACGTCAGAAATTATAGCTTTGGATCAGTTTCCGGCATCTTTAGATCAAAGTGAAGTTAATAGACGAAAAAGATTATTGCTTGGTAATATTCAATGGGTAAAAGCTTTTTTTGGATATTTATGTAAAGATAATCAGGTTTTAGCTTTCTTGGCATTAAGAAGAGTTTCACGTATGGTTTGGGCTTGGTGGGGGATATTTTTAGGTTTATCGTTATTTTCAGTAGCTTGGAGTTTTAATTTACACACTTCTTTTGCTGCTGTAATGGTCGTTGGGATCTTAGTAGCTTACACTTTAAAAAGCACAAGGCGAATAATGGAAGCCTTCTGGATTTCGTTATGCACTCCATTTTACTATTTAAGGTATAAAGATATAAACAGTGAGACACTGTGGAAGTAATCTTAATTTAAGCTAAAGTCTTTCAAATTGTAAAAGATACATTTTTAAAGCAAGACAGCTTAAAATGCAGTTAAGCATTTAGTCTATTTGGCACTATTTTTTAAAAATCGTGAAAGTTTTTTATTCTGCATTTATTTTGTTCAAGTATTACTAGAGAGTTGCTAAAACACTTCTGAAATCTAAAAAATAAGATAAGGATTATAAAACCTATGGATACTAAGTTAGTAACATCATTTCTCAAAAGCGGTTTAGTAGCTACACTCATAGTAGCTTCATTATCAAGTTACACTTTGGCAGATACAGAATGTAATGTGCCTGTGTGTGATATTTCTGCAAAGCTCGAAGAAATGAAAATGATGAATCAAACTGATAAGGCTCAAACTTTAAAGAATTTAAAGAACAAATATAGAGCTGAAACAAACGTTAAAGTTCTTTTAAATTTAAAAGAGTTCGCGGATCGTTCTAAAAATTTATTTGTAGAATTAAAAGAAGAAGATTGGGTTATTCGCGAAGCTCAGTATTTACAAAATTCCTCTAGAATTGGATTAATTAAGTATGATTCAGTTAGTAAAGAAAAACTCATTGAAAATTTCAAGGCTTTAACAGATGAGGGAAGTTATTTTGAGGTTCTTAATTATTGGGTTACTCAAATAGAACTTTTAGAAGACGTTAATGAAGTGTTGGATCTTGTTAGTTTTGCCGAATTTGCAAGAAAGTTTACTATTGAAACCAAGCAAGAAGATTATATCGTTCGTGAAGCAGAATCTATTATAGCTGTTGGTGGTAAACATGTAAGTCGTTTAAGACCTGTCCATGAAGGAACATATTCTGTTTCATTAAAATGCTCACCTCGTCCACAAGATTGTAAGCCTGGTTTAAGTGCGATTAAACATTTAAGCATTATGGAGAGTCTGACATCCAAAGGTATTTTAGTAAGTTTTACGGATACAGCGAGTACAATGGTTGCTTACCTTTATACGAATGCAGAGTTAACCAATAATGGTACTCATATTAGTGGGCTTTCAACGGAAGCAACACCTTACACGCGTGTATCTGAAATGAGTTTAGATATTAATCCGGTTACCGGTGCTGTAAAAGGAACGATAAAAGATATTGAAAGTAAAGGTACAATTACATTTACCGGTACTCCTAAAAAAAGGGTTTCTCAATATTTCACTGATTCTGGTCCCACACGTGTTGTGAGTGTAGATCAAATCGCAGGTAAATATAAAGGCGGTATGATTGGAATTGGTGCTACTTTATCTATTTCTAAATACTCCAATGGCTCTGTTGTAGGTGTAGCTACGCTATCTAATGGAGAAATCACTTTACCTTTCAAAACAGGCGCTTATAACTCACGCCGTGGGGTCCTTGTCTTGACGAGCCCAGGTGTAGGCTCTGAAAGTGATAGAAAGCTAGTTTTAGCCTTAAGGAAAGATAGTAAAGGTCGTGAGTATTTAGTGGGATTTATGTACACAACGACTCAACAGACACCAGATGCTTATTTTTACAAAGTATCGAATTAGTTTTTAGTAAAAATTAGATTGTTTCACCTAAAATAGGAGATGAGGCTTTAAGGCACATCTCCTATTTCTTTTGCAGGAATACCACCGTATATTTTTCCCTCGGGAATGGACGTGACAACGACTGAACCAAAAGATACGATAGAGTGTTTGCCTATATTGACACCTTTTAAGACGGCGCTGCCAGCAGCAAGCCAAACATCGTCATCGATCGTTATTGCAGCTTGCATAACGGGAGCTTCAGGATTAATTCGATGACGACCAATGCTGTGAAAATCAGTATCCATTAATCTTGCGTCAGCTAAGATACAGTTCTTTCCTATGGAAATAGATAAACTACAGCCAAAGCGTGTACCGTTGATATACGAATTTTCGCCTAAAGTGAGGATTGAATTTAAACCATGAGTGTAAAGATCAGGTTTTGAATCGAAAATAACATTATCTCCGATAATAATATGACCATTGCCGTTGACTCGGACGCTACTTAAAAAAACGATTCTTTGGCCCCACGTTATTTTAGGGCCTAGATTGAGAAGATGTTTTATCCCCCATAAAGGTCGATAAATTAACTGTGCTCGAAGAAAACCCAAAGTCCATCTTAAGTGAAGTCCAGGCTTTGCATAGCTTGGATGTTGAGGTTGGGGGATACATAAAACTCTAAATAAAAATAATAAAGTGCGTTTTATTATTTTTTTCATTTGGGTAGTTCCTTAATAAATTTAGCGGGGTTACCTGCAATAAGTGATCTTGGAGGGAAGTCACCGCCTGTAACAACTGCTCCAGCGGCTACAATTGAGCCCTCTCCAATACGACTCCCTTTAAGAATAATAGTATTTGCGCCAAGCCATACATCATTTCCGATAAATATAGCTTTACGTGATGGGGTCCAATCAAGTGTAGGTAAAGTCTCATTTGAACTCTGAATGTATTTTTTGAATTTAGGAGTGAAATCTTGGCACATTTTTAAGACCTGAGTGGCTCTTTTACTTTGTTCAATGGGATGGGGGTCAAAATCTTGAATTAAAACATTCCAACTCGTCAAAAGACGATCGCCAAGTGTGATGTTCTCACGGCAGACGATTCTAACATCGCCTAAGATTGAAGATTCTCCAATCTGGATAAGGCCACTGTCATAGACTTCAAGTCTAGCATTTTCATAAATAATGGTGTTTTGGCCAATGATGATTTTAGATTGTTCAGAGTTTGCAAGAAAGTTTTTTATGTTCTGAAAACGGACATTATTATTTAAGAAAATTCTCTTGGAATTAAGCATGAAAAGAGCTAAAAATTGAGCCCAGTAAAATAAGAGTGTTCCTCTCACGTACTGCATGAAATATGTTGGACGATCTCTTATGACTGTAAGTATTTTCTGTAAAAGTGTCATTGAGTTATCATGTTAGCATTTGTAAGGGAGATATGTCGACTTTTATCTTTGTTTAACCACCTTTAGGTTTTAGCCTTAAAGGATTTGAATAAGATTTGAAAGACTAAAAAGTTGTGGTTTTTGAGAGGGATAAAAAAATTATTAAAATAAAACTAAAAGGCGAATCTTAATTATGACTCAAACTAATGCTAAAATATATCACATTTTTAATTCGAGTTTAATCAGTGGGCCCGAAACTTTAGTTATGCCTGCATTGGTTAAAATCAAACATCAAGCTGAGATTGTTTTACTAAAAGAATCACGTGTTGATGAGAAAAAGCAAAAACATGTGATTGAGTATATAGAAAGTCTAGGGTTATCTTATACGGTCATTCCAGTTAACTCGAGATACGATGTAGAAGCCATAAATAAAATTTCTCATTTTCTTGAGGTAAATCCACATTTAGAAGTGGCACATGCACACGATGTAAAACCTTCTTTTTATTTACTACAGGCAGCTTTAAAAATAAAAAACCGCAAATTTTCAATCGTGTCTACGCATCATGGTGTTCATGCAAGAAGCGGCTTTGTAAATAAGCTTTATGCATTTTATTATGAAAGATTTGTACTTCCTAAATTTGACCTGACGTTAGCTATGAGTTCTTCAGATAAAAGAGTACTTTTGAGTCGAGGTTTATCAGATGAAAAAACAAAAGTTCACTTGAATGGAGTGACTCGTACTAAAATCAGTTTAGAAGATCGTAAACGTAAACAAGGAAGTATTAGAAACTCATGGGGAATTAAAGACTCTGAAAATGTTTTCTTATTTGGAGTCGCTGCAAGATTGGCTGAGGAGAAAAGGCATTCTCTCATATTGGATGTAGCGTCCATCATGAAGGATCAACATCCTGAATTTAAATTTAAAATTTTATGTTTTGGTCGTGGGGAGTTGGAATCCATGCTTCAAGAGAAGACTGACAAATTGAATTTACAAAACGAAGTTTTATGGATGGGATATCGCGCAGGTTTAACGGAAGAGTTTTGTGGATTTGATACTTTGTTGTCTTTATCAAAGGCAGAAGGATTGCCAATTAACTTAATTGAGGCTGCGTGGGCCGCTACTCCTGTTTTTGCTACAAGAGTTGACGGTGTCGGTGATTTGATGCCATCAGAAAGCTTAGGTGGCCTTGTTGAAGTGGATGAATCAGTTGCTGTCGTAGCTCAAAAAATACTCAAGTTTGTAGAATCTAAAGAAAAATTGGAACAAGTCGGTATTGCGTTTCAGGAGCATGTTGAAAAGAACTTTTCTCAAGAGAGATGGCTTAATGATTTATTGAATATTTACAGTGATCTAAAGATAGGCAAAAGGAGCTAAAAAATTATCTCTCTTTTTCTAGAGCACTAAGATTAATAAATTTTTTATATCAATGTCTAAAGGTTTGACGAAAGCAGTTGTGTCTCAACGAATTTAATGATCTAAAGGGGCTTATTTTATAGGGCCGTAACAAGATAATTGTAAAGAGGTAGAAGTCGTGAAATCAGTGTTATTTATTTGTATGGGGTTAATGGTTGCAAGTTGTGCTAGCCGTCCAAGTTTACCTTCTGGACAAAGCGCTTCAAAAGCTGAGGCTTCATGGGAAAACTTTTTGCAAGCAGATAATAACGAAACTTTAGTGACTGCAAACCCTGAAGTAAGACCGGGTTTTTTAATTCAATTAACAAGTGGGGTTGATCCTAAAATAACGGGTTCTTATAGAGTTGCTACTGATGGTTCGT
>JBKBTW010000032.1:9580-12965 GCA_046291245.1 Pseudobdellovibrio sp.
TAAGATTGCCTTATAATGTTAACATACAGGCTTCGGGATTAACGCTTAAAGCTTTATCTGAAAAAATTGTAGGTCAGTATCAGTCTTTTTATAAAAAGAATGCCCAGATTCAAGTGCGTTTAACGGAGAGAAAGTATTATATAGAAGTACGTGGTTTAGTGCAAAAGCCTGGTGTGATTTTAGTCTCTGAAAGGGAAAAAATTGAAGAAATCATTAAAAAATCAGGGGATTTAACATTAGCCAATGAAGCTCGCGTGGTGCAAATTCAGCGTGGCGAAAACACATATGTCATTGGCTTAGAAGAGTATTTTCAGGGATTAGGAATTAATCGTAGTCCACGTTGGTTTGGTGGAGAAAAAGTATTTTTCTTAAAATCTTCGGCAGCCTACAATGAGGACGAGTCCACAGGGATACAATTTTTAGGTGATGTTAAAAATCCGGGTGCTTTAACTTACGTAGATAAAGCAGATTTTTACCATTATTTAATTAAATCTGGCGGAACGACTCCATCAAGCGATCTAGACCGTATACAAGTTGTACGAATGACTAAAAACGGCAGAGCTGTGACAAAAGGTTCGGCGAAGGATATAGCAGAACATATCACATTAGAGCCTGGGGATACGATCATTGTAGGTTCAGGTATGTCAGGGCAGTATGAAAGAAATATACAGTTAGGATCTCTGATAACGACAATTATCTCAACTCTTGCTATACTAGTGATAGCTTTTTAAGCTGATTTAAACAGCGAAGTTTAGAGTAATATATATTTAATACACAAATGTATTTATGAGGAAGTAAAATGGCTAATAAATTATTATCAATGGACTTGTTTAGAAAATACGGTTTACAAGTTTTTATTATTGTAGCACTTTTTGTAGGCATAGGTTTAGGTAGTGCCTACATGATCAAGCCAACTTATAAAGTTTCCTCAATTATTTCAATATCTCCAAGTTACTTCCAGAATTCACTTATGCGTGAATTTTTATCTGAGATATATGATCCAACTGAGTTACGTTCTCAACGCCAATCGATTATGACTGAAGTTTTAAATCAAAATTTTTTAGATGAAATTTCTCAAAGCGTAGGGTTAACTACTGAGAATGAAACAGCTGAACAAGCATCTTTGCGCCGTATGTTGTTATCTCGATCTATTGAAATTGTATCTTTGCAATCTACTGATTTTCAGATTTCAGTTATGAATAACAACCGTGATCAAGCAATGAAAATCAATCAAATGGTGATTGATAACATTCTTACAATTTTAAAAGAAAAAAGAACACAGACTTTATCAAATTTACGTGAAGCTATTGCAGCACAAATTCAATCTATTGTACCAAGTCAAAAAGCTGATTTTCAGTCTTTGACTCCAGATTCTTTAAAAATACGTATTGCTAATTTACAAAAAGAATTAACGCAGCAAAAAACAATTTTTTCCGATTCTCATCCTGCTATTCAAGCCAAAATTAAAAAGCTAAATGAGTTAAATGCTCTTTACGAAAATATTAAAAATTCTGATATTGATAGTTTAAGTTATGCTGACATGGGTGGTAATGTCTCTGCCGCAAAAACTACGCAAAATACTGTTTATGATGATCTGGTTCGTAAATATCGTTATTTAAATATCGTTTTATTAGCTGAGTCTACGCCAACACCATCATATTTTCGTGTGGTAAAAACTCCGGAGTACCCATTAGCTGCTGTTTGGCCTAAAAAAACATTATTTTTAGTTTGGTCTTTGATGTTAGGGGCGCTTGTAAGCTTGGCTTATGTAGGCATACGTGAGTTTTTAGCTTATCAAAACTTTAAAGAAACTAAAGAGTCTCAACAAAAAACTCAGCAACAGCAGTATCTTATGAAAGACACTGATTTTATTGAAACTGAGAGCAAAGCTAAGAATAATACAGTAACTCCAAAACAACATGATATACAGCCTTAGTTCATTCATTAGTCCAGGTACAGAAGCTGGTTTTTTAAACCAGCTTTTGGGAATCGTCTTATTTTTATTTTTAGCTCTATCTGTTTACACAATAATAACAAAATATTTAAAAGACATTTATGACAATAGTTTTATACTCGTGAGTTCTTTAGTTATTGTTGTATTTTTAGTTTTCAGTTTTTATTTCTTAAGTGCTTTATCTTACAAGCTCTACTTTTTAGGCCTAGTGCTTTCATTAGTCTGCGCACTAGGCCTTTATCATCCTGCTATAGCTATTGGTAATACAGTTAGTTTTTTAATTTTAAGGCCGTGGGAGTTGATCTCGGACGAGGACTCTCTAATGATTCTGCCTCGTGGTGTGTTTTTACTTTTCATCATGAGTTTTATTATTCACTGTATACGTACGAAGAAAATAAGAATAAACACGAATAAGTATCAGCTTTTATTTGTCGGATTGGGATTGTGGGTTTTTTTATCTACATTGGTTTCTGGGCATATAGCAGAAGCTCAGAGTGAATTTTTTGAGGCATATTTAAAATCATTGGTTTTGGGATTGTTGATATTTCAAGGCGTAAACACAGATGAAGATTATGAGTATATGCTACAATCAATTTTGGTTGCTGTATTTGGCGTGTCTTTGTTTGCTTTGATTAATACATTTTTCATAATTGATGGTGACCGTTTGGAAGGTCGTGGAGCTATTCAAAATGCTAATGACTTGGCAGCAATTTTAATTTTTGCAGTGCCTATGAGTCTTAAGTCAATCTTACGTAAGCAAGTAAAACCCTTAGAGTGGTTTTTTTCAGGTTTCATGTTGATAGCCTTGGCTTTAGGGGTATGGAAAGCTCAATCAAGGGCTGCTTATCTGGCTTTGATGGCTATGTTTGGATCTCACTTAGTCTATAGATTCAGAGCTAATAGAAAAGTTTTGATGTCGTTATCTGCTGTAGCGATTGTAGGAGTAGCCATTGTGTCACAGCTAAGTTTAGGGCGTGATACTTCAGATTTAGATGAAAGTAAGATGAATCGTTTAGGTTACTGGAAAGCCGGTATTTCCATGGCTTTACGTAATCCTGCTCTAGGTGTTGGGTTTACTCAGTTTCCTAATAACTATCAAAAATACGGTGCTGCCGACTTTACAGAACATGGTAAAAGAACAGCTCACTCGAGTTGGGTTTTACTAGTAGCGGAGGCAGGGTTTCCTGCATTGATACTTGTTGGATTACTCTTTTTTTACGCATTAAAAAAAGCTTGGTTTAACATGAAAGTTGCACCAGAATTATTATTAGCTTTGGTTGGGTATGGAGTATGTATGACGTTTCTATCGCATATATATGCGATATACCCATATGTGCTATTTGCATTAGTGTTGAGTTATCCAGACCAGTCAGATCGTTATAATAAGGTGTAGTTATGAAAATCCTTTGGGTAAGTCCAAGATATCCACTT
>JBKBTW010000032.1:12975-17230 GCA_046291245.1 Pseudobdellovibrio sp.
TTTAACGTTGCTTGAAGAAATTATTCCAAATTTAAAAGCTTCTCAACAGGAGTTCGAACTCAATATTTTATGCATGTATGATGCTAAAGAAGATGCTGATAAATCTTTTGATGATTTAGATCAAGTGACTCAAACATCAGACAACGCAACTAAAAATCTATATATTCAAAAAAATAAAATTTTATTTGATTCTAATTTTGCATCTTATGTTGTAGAAAAAATCAAAAATTTTAATATGCCTTTTACTTACACTCGCTGTGTAAATGCTGCAAGCAGGGCTCAAATCAAAGATTGGGCGAAAACTCAAAAATGGGATGTCACTGTACTGGATGGGTTGCATGCTGCGGTTATGATTGATGTTCATGATGCGCGTTATGGTCAAATTATATATAGAGCTCATAACGTAGAGGCTGATCTTTGGAGACAGATGTATGAAAAAGAAAAGAATTTTTTTAAAAAAAATATTCTTAAAAGAGAGTATGAGCTTTGTGCTCGATATGAAAAGAAAATTGCTGATATCAGTGCTGTTGTTTTTACAGTTTCAGATATAGATTCGGAAAGATTTAATAAACTAGGATGGGGAAAAAAAATAATGACATTACCCATCGGAATGAGCTTCAGAGGATATCCTTTACCGTTTTCATTAAATGAGTCTTGTAAGGAGTTATTATTTATTGGGAGACTAGACTGGATTCCCAATAGAGAAGGCCTTATTTGGTTTTTTGACCATGTATGGCCAAACATAAAAAATGATCATTTAAAGCTGACTCTCATTGGAAGCGGACAAACAGAGTGGTTACAGTCTTATCTAGGAGATAAAGTCGAACTTTTAAAAAATGTTAAAGATTTGACCCCGTATTATCAGAAATCTCATATAACTTTAATTCCGCTTTTTATGGGAAGTGGTACTCGAGTCAAAGCTATCGAGGCTGGTTCTATGGGTAGAACATTTGTGTCTACGGCTATTGGAGTGGAAGGTATTCCTATTGATCCACATAAAGATTACATCAAAGCTGAAACTGCAGAGGATTGGGTCAATGCTTTAAAAAACTTAAAACTTGATGATGTATGGGAAAAATCACAAAACTTGTACAAAACAACAGAAGTCTATTTTGAACAAAAAAATGTAGCTGCAAAAATGTTAGATGTTATTTCAAAAATTTAGATTAGAAACCATCTCATAGACCTCATTTCTTCGTTGCTACGTCGTTGGTATACACTTATGTACTCTCCATGTTGGACCTCGCTGGCTGGGATTTAAGATATGTCTTCTAGATATTTTTTATATGAATTACTTAAAAGCGAAACAATAAAATTTTGCTTTTGTTTTATTCTGAGTTTATTTGAGTAGTCTCTTCGAGTACCAATAAGCTTTTCTTCCAACCTGGAACAGTTCCGAACCATCAGAAATATTCTTTCTAAAGAAATCGACAGTTTTTTGCTCTAAAGAGTGGAGGAAGAACTCAACAGGTTGTCGTTTTTGATACTCCTTCATGTAAGTATCAAGTTGATCGTACGTGGTCACATAGGCATTATCTGCATAACGTGCTACATATGGAGTAAAATCAGGGTAGAGTCGAGAGGCGCTCCATTGGCCATGTAGAGTAGTTTTCATAAAATTACCAATAAGTAAATCATCAAAAATTTCATATTTAACAGCAATCATTAAAGATTTTTTAGGAACTTCAAAAATTAAACCCCGATTTTTTTTAGTTTTGGCTAAAGGAATCATGTGTTCCCTGCCGCCAACTCGTACGCAAATAAAATCTAAAAAAGAATGTAAGTGTTGTATTTTTTGAAAATAGTGCTCAAGTTTTTTGATTTCATCGGGTTCTAAGACGTCATTCCAATTGTCACCAAAATGCTCAGGATTGTAGATGATTTCTTGAGTGCTTTTTGGATTGATTTCTATCCATTGTTTTTTTCCATGCTCAATTTCACAATCAAAGCGAATAAAGGCAGGTAAAAGTTCGCAGGAAGAAGAGTTGAACCCGCGCGCGTAGGCATCTAAATCGGTAGCATATTTGTTTGCCCAGATGCTGTCAGTCCTTTGATAACGGTGCATAGAGCTGAATGGAATGCAATGAGTAACTCCATAACTTTCCGTAACACTTTGGATCGTAGCACCTACAGGAAGGCGTTTAGCAGCTTTAGGTTCTATGAACTTTCCATCTTGATCATAAAAATGGATCATGTCTGCATCGCCATAACCAAATAAAGAAAGTAAAATAGATGTTTTATAACTTTTTATAAGTTTGCGGACAAAGCGTCCCCAGCCGCGGTCGATAGCATCGTTTGTATTAACAACGAGACGTCCATTTATATCAATAAGTATAATAGCATCTTGAAAGTAATCGCATATGCACATGATTTTGATTTTTTCAGAGAGCTGTACCCATGTTCTTTCTGGAAGAATTTGAGTTGTAAATCCTAGTTTAGTTAAATCTTTATGAATCCGTCCATTAACATGATCTGCTAGTAGTATGGTTTTACCTTTAAACTCATTCATAGAGTCGGGATTTAAATGATCCGGATGTCCGTGTGAAAACCAAACATAGGGACAATCTAAAATATTTTGCTTAATATCTTGGGGGACTTCGTGTGATAAAGACCAACTTCCGAAGTAGGCACCACCTTGAATCCAAGGGTCTGTTACGAATACAGGTTTATTGTTGTCATAAGCTATAACAGTCGCATTTCCAATGGTTTCAAAATATGTTTTCATGGAATGAGAGTATAAGGTGTTTTCAATAAAATATCCATAGTGATTTTGACTATCAAACTTTTAGACACTTATGAAAATATCTCCTGGGTTATAAACTCTAGATTGTTATTCATACGTGTTCATTTGCGGATATATCAAGACTGATGTAAACTGCTCTAAGTTTTAAGAGAATGACATTTTAAGTAGAGCTAGGGGTTGTTGAATAATATGGTTTATCTGGCATTTCGATTTTCTCAAATAGAAAAAACACTTTTAATGATAATCGATTTGCTTTGTTTTATCGCGATCAGTTTTATTGTCTTTAAGATTAGATTAGGCAATTATACTTATGGTTTTTTAACTCTGCCGCTTTACTGGATCACAGTTCTAATTGTCCTAAGTAGTTTGTATATATTTGGCGCCTATGATTTTTCTGAAAGATTATCTATTAAATCATTAAGTATACGTATTATAAGATCTTTTATTTTTAGTATAGTGCTAGTAGGTTTTGGTACGTTTGTATTTGCACAAGAAAATTTCGGCTTTTTTGGAAGAGGTATTTTGGCCGGAGTTTTATTAACGTTTTATATTTTTTCATCGGGACCTAGAATTATCTTTTTTTACCTAAATAGAAAATATAATAAAAGTATTCATTGGCTTTTTTTAGTTGATGAACTAACAGAAAGTATTATTAAGAGCGATATCAAAAAATATAAATTTCAAGGGAAAATTTCTTACGTTGATGCCTCAGTTATTCAGTTGAAAACAAAAAAAGAGCTTAATAATTATGATGTCTTAGTCTTGGCAACAAAAAACACAAATTTTCTTGATGAAAGCATGAGTACTTTAATGGATGCTCGGCTAGCAGGGTTTCCAGTTTTAGATATTTGTGATTTCTATGAAAAGCACTGGTTTAAAGTGCCTGTAGATTTTTTAAGTAAAAAATGGTTTTTCCTTACAAGCGGCTTTAATTTGGTCGAAAATCCTGTAGAGTTGAGGATTAAACGATTAGTGGACTTAATTTTGGCTTTACTGGTTCTACTTGTAGTGTGGCCAATTATGCTTATTGCTGCTCTAGTGGTAAAGCTGGAATCTGACGGAGAAGTTATTTATAAGCAAAAAAGAGTTGGTAAAGGTGGTCGTGAATTTGTTCTATATAAGTTTAGATCTATGGTTGCGGATGCAGAAAAGTCAGGTGCACAATGGGCCATTAAAAATGACAGTCGTATCACACGTATAGGAAAAATATTGAGATCTTCGCGTATAGATGAATTGCCACAGTTATTTAATGTTATAAAAGGCGAAATGAGCTTTATTGGACCACGTCCAGAGCGTTTAGAGTTTAATAAACAGATAGAAAAAGTGGTTCCATTTTATAATGTGCGAAACATGATTCGCCCAGGATTAACCGGCTGGGCTCAAGTGTGTTTCCCATATGGAGCGAGTATTGAAGATTCTAAGGAAAAACTTCAGTATGAAATTTATTATATTAAAAATTACTCACTTTTAATGGATTTAACAATTTTACTCAAAACTGTATCTGTAGTGATT
>JBKBTW010000246.1:0-2228 GCA_046291245.1 Pseudobdellovibrio sp.
AACAATCTATGATAGAGATGCAGCATCGTATTCAGAGCAATCAAGGGCCATTTTATCTAAATGCCACCGAAATTGCTCAAAAAAATTTATTAGATCCTTTAACAATATATAAACTAAAAAAAGAAACTGAGTTATAAAACTATAACTAGAAAGAATATTTATGAGCCAATTAACTTTACCAGCAGTTGCAAAGTCATTTCACACTTTTTGTAAGAAGTGTGATGCAGATCGATATCATCGTGTATTGGCACATGCATCCTCAACTTCTGCTAAATTAGAATGTGAAATTTGCAAATCACGCAAAACATATTCTTTACCAAAAGAAGGAACTCCTAAAAAATCTGTAACTCGTAGTGCATCGAGCTCATCTGGTGCATCACGTACTCCATCTGCTAAAAATCATGGAAGTCAGTATGAGCTGTATCATCAAAATCATTTAGGGGCATCATCTGTTGATTACTCAATTAAATCGAAATTTTCTGAAAATCAAAAAATTAAACATCCTAAATTTGGAATTGGTTTTGTGACAAAAGTATACTCTGATAAGGTAGATGTTATATTTCAAGATGAAGTGCGTACTTTGATGCATGCACGTCAGTAAAATATATTAGTTTTGAGTTTGAAGGTTAGTTTGAGGATTTATTTTTAAATGGCAAATTGGTATGAAGGTTTAAATCCAGAACAAAGTATGGCAGTGGCTCACAATTATGGGCCACTTCTTATTTTGGCTGGTGCAGGATCTGGCAAGACCACAGTATTAGTTTCTAGAACAGGTCGTCTAGTAGATGAAAAAATCGCAAAGGCCGATAGTATTTGTGTATTAACCTTTACAAACAAGGCGGCTAAAGAGCTTAAACATCGCGTACAGCACAAAGTGGGTAACTCTGCAAAGGGTCTATGGGCAGGAACATTTCATTCCTTTGGGCTTCAATTATTGCGCAAAAATCATAAACTTTGTGGGCTACCATCACAATTTGGAATATTAGATCAATCAGACTCGCAAGCTGTATTAAAAGAATTAAGTAAAAATATTAGAAATACAACAAAAGATAAATTTGATTTTTCTAAAGTTTTAGAGTTAGTAAATTTATTACGAGCAGGGCGTAAGCTTCCTGTGGATCAGCTGCAAGAGTATCATGAAATGGCTGAAGTTCTGATGCCTTTATATGAACGTGAGTTGTTAAAGTTGGGCGTAGTTGATTTTGAAGGCTTATTACTGGAGCCATTGAGATTATTTAAGAAAAACCCTGAAGTTTTAAAAACAGTGCAAGACAGGTTTCAACAAATTATGGTGGATGAGTTTCAGGATACGAATCAGGATCAAATGAAACTTATTCATGAAATTTCATCTGGACATATGAATTTAGCCGTTGTAGGTGATGATGATCAGTCGATTTATGGCTGGCGTGGAGCTGAGATTCAAAATATTTTAAACTTTCCTAAAAATTACCAAAATTGTGAGGTTATTAAGTTAGAAAGAAACTACAGATCAAGTTCATCAATTTTAGATTTAGGCAATGCGATCATTGCAAAAAACTCTAAACGTCACGGTAAGGTTTTGCGTTCTGAAAAAATGAAAAAGACGACACATACAAAACCAGAAGTTTTTATTTTAGAAAATGAGGATGAAGAAGCAGATTTTGTTTGTCGTGAGATTCAAGCTTTAAAAAACCAAGGTGTATCTCATAAAGAAATTGCTATTTTATACAGGTCAAATACACAAGGTGCTTTTATTGAAAGTAGTTTGCGTAAAAGTCATATTCCTTACACGATTACTGGTGGGACATCTATTTTTGATCGTAAAGAAGCTAAGGATTGGCTTGCTTACATTAAGCAGTCTTTGACGGATGATGAAGTGTCTTTTAGACGAATTATTAATTTACCGCCACGAGGTTTGGGAGAAACTACTTTAGATAAATTAATTCATTACAGTGATCAGATGGATATTAATTTACCGCAAGCAAGTAAAAAATGGGCTGAAGCTGAAGTGCCAGAGGATAAAGGTAAAATAATAGATCAGTTTAATAAATGGTTATGGACGTTTCCACAAAGATTGCTTGATGATACCACTCTTGGTGAGACTATATCTAAACGTTTTGAGTTTTTGGTGCGTGAGATAGGTTATCGGGATTATTTATTGCAAAATTCAGAAGGTATAGCTTTTGAAAAAAAATGGCAGGTTATAGAAATCGTTGGACGTATTTTAGAAAGCTATATCAATCGTCGTG
>JBKBTW010000247.1:0-2223 GCA_046291245.1 Pseudobdellovibrio sp.
AAGTCGTTAGTGGATTGCGCAGAATTCAAAAATCTCCCAACCTTGTTCGTTCTTTTTTTGATCACGAAAATACAAAATATGCGGCTTGATTAAGTCCAAATACTTTCGGCCGGGTTAATAAATTTCTATCTTTAAGAAGTTGAAGCCATCTAGACTCATCTTGTTGATTTATCCATTTGTTTTGTAAGGCGAATGTAAAAGCCATTTTGGGACTCGCAATTTCAACTCCATGATCTTGAGATATTTTTTGAATTGATTTCCAGCATTGTTCAAATGTGAATTCAAAGGCCTGAATTATTCCTGCAATATCACGATCATTCTGAATAGGTATTTTTAAAAATTTATTTAATTCAGCTAACGTTAGCTTAAAATTGTGTGTGGCTTTCATAAACGATGATCCCGTCTTTTTTGATTTCATTATGATAATCAGCTGTTAATAACTCGTACTCAACTAAATCTATTTTCATTAAGGTATGAAAATCATTTTGAATAGATAACAATAATTTCGCCCAAGTTTCTTCAGTGCAAGTTTTTCCTACAACGCACAAATCTATATCAGAGTTGTCCCTGTAAGTTCCTCGAGCTCTTGAACCGAAAAGAATAATTTTAGCAGGTCTAGCTGTTTGAGCTATAATATCTATAGTTTTTTTTATTGTATCAGGCAAAGTCCAAATTCTTTTCATTAAGTCTCTAGTTTAAATAATTTAACAAGAGACCTCAATCTAAGAGCAGAGTGTTATTTGAAGCGTGGCCATACTAATTACAATATTTATCCCTGCAATTTTTAAGAGTGGAACTTGCACTTTCTAACAGACATTCAAAAACAGCTTTTCTCTGTTCTATTTTCATGCAATGTGAAGGCGCTTGAAGATTTAGTAAATTATTGGCTGTCTCTGTTGCCAAAGCTGTATCCATCACCACCCTTTGAGAAATTAAGGGTGAGTTATCAGTATAACCTAACGCACGCGGAACAACAACTTCACTCGCGCGTTTTCCTGTTTGAAATTTATTATCAATCAAAAACTCTGTTAATCGTTTTTTGTCCATTTGCTAGACTAAAAGCTTTAGCAAAAAAAGTCTGTTTTTCATTATCGTCCGAAAAATAAAACATAGGGTTGAAAACGGTTCGTTCAGCAATATGGCAACTCGCGCAATCCGTATTATGGTCATTCGTAAGTTTGGGATTAAATATTAACATAGAATTATCAAAATATTTTTCACTAGCTATTTCTGGTGACAGCAAAGTAATATTTGTTAATTTCTTTTGAATACTTGAAACAAATTACGAGTCGTCATCTTCATATAGAACTTGTGCATGATTGATGATACTTTGATAAAATGGAAGTTTAGAAACAATCCATTTTCCTTGTGGGTTAACATCACCCGCGAAGAAAATTCATTTTGCCGAATCAGATTACTATAAAATTATGTTATTCTTAATTTTAAAATAAATCATTACATCTTAATATTGAAGTTTCCAGTGTTTTGATTTTATCAGCTATTAACACTTCCGCTGAATGGCTTGAAATTGCATTAAATTTTAATAATCGCCCAGCCTGAACAGCATTCACTTTTATAAAATACTTATACAATGAAGAAAATTCGATTTTCAGTAAAGTTTGATCATTTACTTTGTTCGTAAATGTGACTGCACTTGAAAAAGGAGGTGGAGGAATCTTCACCCCCACTGCAAATCCAGTGTTTATCTTAGAAGGCATTTCTGTGTAATAAGTAGGAATCAGAGGAGGCATAAAGTGTGTGCCTTTTTCATTATATATATGGTACTGATCATTTACAATATACGGTCCTATTTTGCCAATGGCACCAACTACGGCAAATGCCTTTAACATTGAAGTTTGGTATCTTTCATTCAGTGTAAATATCTGAAAAACTAAAGCCCTGCGTTCAAAGTTAAACCCCAAAGAAATGCCTACACCTAAAGAGCCACCAATTTTAATTTTTGAACCAGCACTCGCTATAGCAACGGCATTTGCAGACAAAGACAATCCTACTTCATTAGAGCCGGAAAATATTTTAGCTCTTTTCCACATAAACTGATCAAACCGATTTAACATGCTTTGATAAAAAATAAATTTTTGATCATCTAAACTTATGCTAGATCTATTGTTCATTTGTCTTTTTTGTATTTTTTGTTTTAAGAATATAGCTTTATTTTTTGTGACTATCCCTAGACCAATACCATATTTAATAGCCTTCAGCGCC
>JBKBTW010000248.1:0-2200 GCA_046291245.1 Pseudobdellovibrio sp.
AAGTCGTTAGTGGATTGCGCAGAATTCAAAAATCTCCCAACCTTGTTCGTTCTTTTTTTGATCACGAAAATACAAAATATGCGGCTTGATTAAGTCCAAATACTTTCGGCCGGGTTAATAATGCGAAACTGGCCAGATGGAAAAATCAAAAGTTCAGTATGGCTTAATGCTGAAGGTTACGGGGCTAACTTCATCCAGAAGTATAAAAGTAATAACTGGATCGAAGCTATAGGCACCGGCGCATTTAAAAAATCTGGCGACGACGTCACATGGGCTGCTGCTCTTGAGTGTTTGCAAAGTCAATTGAAGTCTGAAGTCCATGTTGGCGGAAAATCCGCCATAGAATTTGCTGGCAAAGCGCAGTACCTGAAAATGAAAGAAACAAGCGTTGTTATACTGTCCAATAAAAAAGAGACTCTGCCAGCTTGGATGAAAAAACACGATTGGAATGTGAAGTTGAATTTTAAAGTCAAAAATCTTTTTAATTCAAAATTTGCTTTTGGTGAAAAAGCAAACGGCTTTACTGTTGTTGAGACGGATAAGGCTACAATAATAGTTTCTAGTCCAGAACGAGCTTACTTAGAATATCTTGATGAACTTCCAAAGTATGCCTCGTATAGCGAGGCAAAAGAAATCATGGAAAATATGATCGCGCTTCGACCAAGTATGGTTCAGCATCTTCTTGAAAATTGCACCTCTTTAAAAGTAAAAAGGCTTTTTTTGCATTTTGCTGAAAAAATAAATCATCCTTGGTTCAAAAAACTGAATCTTGAGAAAATAGATTTAGGAAGTGGTAAAAGAGTCATATTTGAAAATGGCGTTTTGGATAAAAAGTATAATATAACTGTTCCGAAAGATGAATCCTATGAAGAAGTCTAAATTTTATCCCCAAGTTCTGTTGTTACTTGATGTACTGCCGTATATCGCAAAAGAATCCTGTTTTGCGCTTAAAGGTGGAACTGCGATCAATTTATTTGTCAGAGATTTTCCTCGTCTTAGCGTCGATGCGGATTTAACTTATCTCGGCGATGAGTCTCGAGATATAGCTCTGAAGAATACGGAAGAAGCACTGCTTAGAATTAAAAATGATTTAGAAAAACATATTGGCGCAAAGGTATCGGTTTCAGTTCGAGAAGCACCGCTCAGAGAAAAGCCATTATGGCTTAGAATCCACAAACATAGGTATTATTGTAAAACTTGTCGTAAGCCTTTTACAGAGTCAGTGGAGGGTGTTTGGCCACGCAGAAAAACCACGCAGCACTTTAGAAAAGCCTTGTCTCGTGAGTGCGAAGATTTAACAAGTATAAGCTTAGTGCGTAAGCGCCATAAATGTTCCAGTGGTTTTACTTACAAAGTTCACTACGACACCTTAAAAACAAAAATAAATGAACGTAAGGGGGTCTCCTTGGCCTACAGTTTTAGGTATAGATGAGCATTTTTCTCTCGAAGAAATGGATATACTGAATTTACCTCCGTGTTTTGTGATTTAAAAAAGCGGCGTCTTTTTGAAATGTGTTTAGGTAAAGATAAAAAATCAATTTTAGAGTAAGTAGACATATTCCAGAACGTGAAAAGGTAAAGGTTGTAGTGATAGATTTATCGAATGGATATTTAAGTGTAGTGAAAGAACTTTTTCCATACGCTCAAATCATTGCAGATAAGTACCACACGTTAAGATTAATAACACCTGCACTGCTAAAAATTAGAAAAGACATCCATGGTCACAGGCAGGATTTACAAACACGAAGATTACTTTTAAAAAACCGAGAAGATTTAGATTATTTTGTTCGAAGTGACATCGATCAATATTTAAAAAAATATCCTGATTTAAATGAACTTTATCGCATTAAAGAACGTCTTCGAGAGTTCTATCGATGCAAAGGTATAATGAAAGCTAAAATCAAGCTGCAGAGACTTATTGCAGAGCTTAGCATGATCTTTTTAGAGCCCGCACAAAGACTAAGGCGGAAACTTATTAAATGGAGGGATCAATTGTTTAACTATTTTGAAAATCCTTGGACAAATGGTTTTACTGAAGCTACTAACGGAGCTGCAATAGCTATCCAGCGTAGGGCTAGAGGCTTTAAGAACTTTGTAAACTATCGATTGAAAACGCTAACTACTTGTTTTTAGTGACTTGCGCTGTGTGATAAACTGTTAAGTGAGAAGAGCCTTTTAATTTTGTATGATGAATGATTTA
>JBKBTW010000033.1:0-16759 GCA_046291245.1 Pseudobdellovibrio sp.
GAGTTGCAGTTTGAAGTGTTAGTTCATCGTTTGCAAGACGAGTATAATTTAGAAGTTAAGCTGAGCAGATTATCTTTCAGTGTAGCAAGATGGCCGCGTACAGCTGATGGTAAGCCCGTTTATGAACTCAAGGGCAGTTTTTCATTGTTCAGGGATTTGATTGATCAGCCTGTTCTGTTATTAAATCAAGAGTGGGATTTAAACTGGGCTCAAAAAGAAAATCCTGATGTTGTGTTTGCGACTTCCATTTCGAGAGCGAGATAGCTGAATGAATGCATTAGATGTTCTAGATTTAAGAAAAACTTACCAAGATAAAAAAAATCCGAAGGCAACTGTTGAAGCTTTGAAAGGCTTAAGTTTTTCTATAAAAGCAGGTGAGATTTTTGGTTTACTCGGGCCTAATGGTGCGGGCAAAACAACATTGATATCAACGATCACCACTCTGGAAAAGCCTAGTTCAGGAGATGTTAAAGTTTTTGGTGAGAGCGTTTTGATTAATTCACAAAACACAAAAAAAAATATTGGTGTTGTTCATCAAGAAATCATTAATACAGGTTTTTTTAATCTTTTCGAGATACTTGAGTTTCAATCTGGATATTATGGTCTTAATAAAAACCATGATCGCATTCATTTTTTATTGGATAGGTTGGGGTTAAAACCTCATGCCAATAAATTGACGAAGCAGCTCTCAGGTGGAATGAAACGCAGGCTCATGATCGCTAAAGCTTTAGTGCACAACCCGAGGCTTCTATTATTGGATGAGCCCACGGCCGGTGTTGATGTCGAACTTCGCGAATCACTTTGGAGGTTCGTGCAAGAGTTGCAGAAAGATGGAATGTCTATTTTGCTTACGACTCATTATTTGGAAGAGGCAGAAAGCCTTTGCCATCGCATTGCTATTATTAATAAAGGTGAACTTAATTTTTGTGGAGATCCTAAAGAAGTAATCGCTAAATACTCGACCAAAAAATTAAATATAAAATTTAAAAATGGTGATTCAAAAGAGATTTTAACTTCAGCTTCAGATTCTTTGGATCATATTTTATCCTCACATCATATTATAATCTCAGATGTGGTGGATATTCGTATGAGCGAAGGTAAATTGGAAGAAGCGTTTACGAAAGTGTTGAAAAGGTAATAAAATGAGTGTCCAGAAAGCCGTAAGTAATCAAAGTATGATTTCATTTTTGACTTTAATTAAACGCGAAGTAAAACGTTTTTTGAAAGTGATTATACAAACTGTTGTGAGCCCTATTATAAGCTCATCGTTATATCTCTTGATTTTTGGGGTTTCTTTGGGATCGCAGGTAACTTTAAAAAATGGTATACCCTACATTTCTTTTTTAATACCAGGTTTAATGGTGATGGGGTTGATTAATAATTCATTTCAAAACTCTTCTTCTTCCATTGTGACATCAAAGTTTTCTGGCGACTTGGAAGATTTAAGAGTGGCACCCGTTACAAACAATCAGATTATCTGGGCTATGGGGATAGGTGGAATTATTAGAGGCTCAAGCGTAGCTCTTATTACGGGAATCGTAGGTTGGATATTTGATTATTTTATGACTGGAGAAGTGTTAAAGATCGCACATCCCGTTCTGTTTTTAATGTATTTAGCTATGGGGGGTCTCATATTTTCTTTTTGTGGGATATTTGTGGCTTTTTTAGCTCGCACCTTTGATCAATTAAGTGCTTTTTCGACATTTATTTTAATTCCTTTAACTTATCTAGGTGGAGTGTTTATGTCGATAGAGGGGTTACATCCTTTTTGGCAAAAAATTTGTCATCTTAATCCGGTATTTTATTTAATCAATGGATTTAGATATTCAATTTTAGGTGTGAGTGATGTGCAAGTTGAATTAACAGTCGGGGTGAGTTTCATTGCCCTCATCATAACTTATTTAATGGCTAAATTTTCTTTAGAAAAAGGCTCATTTTCTCGTTGGTAAGAGAGGATCATTATGGTTTTTGAAGGATTGTCAGATAAAATTTTAGGATCGATTAAAAAATTAAAAGGTCAGAATAAAATCAGCGAAAGCAATATTGAAGATGCGATTAAAGAAATTCGTCTAAGTTTGCTGGAAGCTGATGTTCATTTTAAAGTTGTTAAAAACTTTATAGATAAAGTTAAGGCCAAGGCTTTAGGAGCTGAAGTTTTAACAAATATAAACCCAGGTCAAATGTTCGTTAAGATTGTTCATGATGAGTTGGTACAAACATTAGGCGGTGAGGCTGTCGATATAAATGTAAGGGAAAAACCATCTGTTATTATGATGGTGGGTCTTCAAGGTGCTGGTAAAACGACATCAACAGCCAAGTTAGGTTTATATATAAGACAAAAGCTCGGCAAAAAAGTAGGGTTTGTTCCAGTCGATGTGTACAGACCAGCAGCCATAGATCAACTGCAGACTTTGGCTAAACAAAATAATTTTTTATGCTATCCCTCAAAAGTAGGCGATAAGCCGGTTGATATCTTAACAGCAGCCTTAAAATGGGCTGAAGCTGAAATGATTGAGGTCTTATTGATAGATACAGCAGGGCGTTTACAAATTGATGAAGCTCTTATGACCGAGTTAGAGGATCTTAAAAAAGTGATTCAGCCGACAGAGGTTTTATTGGTTGCAGATGCGATGCTTGGGCAACAATCTGTAAATGTCGCGGAGACATTTCATCAAAAGTTAAATCTAACAGGATTAGTTTTAACGAAAGTCGATGGTGATGCACGTGGTGGAGCGGCGCTATCTATACGTGAAGTGACTGGAATTCCTATTAAATTTCTTGGTGTTGGGGAGAAGGTTGCTGCCCTTGAGGTTTTTCATCCTGACAGATTAGCGGGCAGAATCTTGGACATGGGAGATGTGTTGTCTCTTGTGGAAAAAGCTCAAGATGTTTTTGATCAAAAAGAAGCTGAGAAATCAGCTCGTAAAATGATGAACAATGAGTTTACGCTAGAGGATTTTTTAGCCCAGATACAGCAGTTGAAAAAACTAGGTGGCTTAGAAAGTATGTTGAAATTTTTACCTGGTATGGGTGAATTAACAAAACAAATGAAGTCGATGAGTCCACCTGACGATGAAGTCAAAAAAATAGAAGCTATTATTAGATCGATGACAATTCAGGAGCGTCATGATCATAGGGTTCTTAACGGCTCTAGGCGTCAAAGAATAGCTCAAGGATCAGGCACTCAAGTGCAGGATGTCAATAAATTGGTTAAACAATTTGAAGAAGCTAAAAAAATGATGGGCGCTATGATGAAGATGGGTATGGGTAAAGGTGGACCGTTCGGTGGAATGGGTGGTGGCTTTCCAGGTCGTGGTGGTGGAAAAGGGATGAAGTTTCCTTTTTAATAGTAATTAAATGATTTAAATGTGACGTTACACATAAAAAAGATTGATCTCTCTTAATATAAGAGATAAAAACTTAGTCTTTGTTAGGAAAACAGTGATTTTATCGAGTTTTTCTAGGTTTATAATAGGAAGGGTATTTCAAATGGTTGTTATTCGTCTAGCACGCGTTGGAGCTAAACATGATCCTAAATACAGAATCACAGTGGCAGATTCACGCCGCTATGTAACTGGTAAATTTATCGAAGTATTAGGTACGTACGTTCCATCTCCGCGTGGTCAGCAACAAAAAGTGGTTTTAAATACAACTAAAGCTCAAGAGTGGTTATCTAAAGGTGCTCAGCCAACTGAGACAGTTAGACACGTATTGAAATTAGGTGGAATTACTTTACCTGCTCGTAAAAAATCAGCACCTAAAACTAAAACAAAAGCTAAAAAAGCTTAATAACAGACTCAGCAGACTTTCATTAAAGTGAATTTACTTGAGGTGTGCTGATAACTTTGTCACAATGCAAGTAGCTACTGTTGGGGGGATACAATGGATAACTTAAAAGAACTTGTAGAGCACATGGCTAAATCTTTGGTAGATAAACCAGAGAACGTTGAAGTTGATGAGATTCCAGGTCAGCAAACGACTTTATTGACTTTAAAAGTAGATAAAAGTGATTTAGGTAAAGTGATTGGAAAACAAGGTAAAACAGCTGCTGCGATGAGAACTATTATCAGAGCTGCAGGTACTAAGTTAAACAAGCGTTATCACTTAGATATTATGGAGTAATTTTTGATTTTTCTCTTAAATTTATAGAATTTAAGAGAAGTCTTATTAATTTTTCTGGATTAAAATTTATGTTTCAATAAAAAACTCAAAATAATATTTTGAGTTTTTTTGTTTAAAGAGGCGTAAATTTTTTAATCTTGTTGGTTGGTAAAAAAATAAAGTCTAAAATTAGACATAAATTATATTTATATCTAATTTATGAATGGAGTCTCAAACGACTCCATTTTTCATTTAAAATTGAGCGCATAAATAAATAAAGACAAAAGTTAAATATCTGGTGTAAGTGATTGTATTACATGGAAAACATAATGGAAAAGCGTTTGGTTGGTAAAGTGAAAGATGCTCATGGATTAAAAGGTGAGATCTTTGTGATATTCTTTTCTAAGGATTACTCTTGGGCCTCTGAGATCGAATTTATTTGGTTAGATGAAAAAAAGCACCATGTGTTAAAGTTGAGTCCACATAAAGATGGATTAAGAGTGTTATTACAAGGAGTTGTAAATAGAAATGAATCCGAAGCCTTAATTGGAACACGAGTTTATGTGAGTGAGGATCTTTTGCAATCCGAAAGTGGGGAAGCGCTTTTTTTGTCTGAGGTAGAGGGTTTTGAAGTCACTGATTCTAAGCTAGGAAATATCGGGATTATAACTGGATTTGCATTTAATGGAGCGCAAGATTTATTGATCGTCACAAAGACAAACGCAGAAAAAACGTTTGAATACGAGATTCCGTTTGTTGAAGCTTTTGTAGAGAAAATCGACTATGAAGCTGAAATCATCCATATGAATTTACCAGAGGGACTTTTAGAGATAAACGTGTCTGAGGAATCATGAAATTCACATATCTTAGTTTGTTCCCGCAGCTTATAGAGAACTACTTACAAGATGCTCTTTTAAAAAAAGCGACTGATAAAAATATTCTTAAATTTTCATTTTATAACTTAAGAGATTACTCAGACAATAAATACAAATCTATTGATGATAAACCCTATGGGGGCGGAGATGGTATGATTTTCCGTGCCGACATTATTGATCGTGTGTTTATGGATTTATACAACTCTCCAAATTATGAAGCGGATAGTGTGTGCCGTGTGTATTTGTCTCCTCAAGGTAAGACGCTGGATCAGAAAGTCATTTCTAATCTTTTAACAAAAAAACAAATAGTATTTCTCTGTGGACGCTATGGTGGAGTAGACCAAAGGGTTATAAATAAACATATTGATCGCGAAATTTCTATTGGAGATTTTGTTTTAAGTGGTGGTGAGTTAGCGGCACTTACTATAACAGAGGCGATATCTAGATTTATTCCGGGCGTAGTTGGAGATATGGACTCTGTCGCTCAAGATTCTTTTTCTTTGAAGCAAAATATTTTTACTGATTTGTTGGAAACGCCTCAGTACACAAAGCCGTCTGTTTGGCAGGATCAGATTGTGCCAGAAGTTTTGTCTTCAGGGCATCATGAAAAAATAAAAAATTGGAAATCTCATATGTCTTTAGTTGTCACAGGGTGTAAGCGTTTAGATATCATGAGGAATAATTTACAAAGTGTCGAAGTTCAGGATTTGGATTTTTTACAAGAGCATTTTAAATTTATATCTCGTTTAGATGAGTCAGATTTGTTAGTGTCAGGATTAAAGAGGAATGACTTTTTAACTTATTTAGATATGTTAAAAAACTACCTTCAAACTCAAAAAGGTTAAGATAAGAGGACGTCATGAAAAGAAAGGCACCACTAGCTGTAGCTTTAATGCATTATCCTATTTTAGATCGTCAAGGAGAGCTATGTGCTACAAATATCACTAATTTTGATATTCATGATATTGCACGTTCATGTAGGGTGTACGGAGTAGAGAGATATTATTTGATTCATCCTATGCAAGAGCAGCTTATGTTTGTGGAGCGTGTTTTAGATCATTGGAGAACAGGTGAAGGGTCTAAAATGAATCCAATGCGTCGTACAGCTTTAACAGATGTGCGAACTGCCCCAAATTTAGCTATGGCGATGAAAGATTGGGGATATCCGCAAGCGCGAGTTGTAGCTACTCATGCAAGGCTATTACCTGGGCAGGAGAAATTTAGCTTCGAACGCTTTAAAACGATTTTAGAGCAGGATAGTGATCCATATATGCTGGTTTTTGGAACAGGCTTTGGATTGACAACAGATTTTATGAAAAATTGCCACGCGGTTTTAGATCCTATTAAGGGGGATTCTAAGGACGATTATCGGCATTTATGTGTTAGAGCGGCAGTAAGTATCTGTCTTGACCGACTCTTAGGGACGTGGTAACACATTAAGTCTTCGAAACGAATAAATGATTTATAAGGGTTTAATATGGCTAAAGCGACAACTAAAAAAGCAACGATCAAAAAAACTAAAAAAGCGACTCCAGCTAAAACTGCGGCTAAAGAAACTAATCTTGTTCGTCGTGTAACTCAAAAAGCTAGCAACACAAAAATTGCAACTTTTGCTCCTGGTGATACAGTTAATGTTTACGTTAAAGTTGTAGAGGGTGAAAAAGAACGTGTTCAGCTTTATAAAGGTGTTGTAACTAAAATTCAAGGTAAAGCACACAAAACATTTACAGTACGTAAAGTGTCTGCAGGTGTTGGTGTTGAAAGAACATTCCCATTTAATTCTCCAGCTGTCGAGTCAGTAGAGTTAGTTTCTTACGGTAAAGTACGTCGTGCAAAACTTTATTACTTACGTGATTTAGATGGTAAAGCTGCTCGTATCGAATCTGAACTTGCATCGGCTGGTTCTGATGAAAGCAAAAAAGCAGAATAATCTGTTTGATCAAAGTATTTTAAAAAAATTTACTCAACCTTTCATCGGAATAGATGAAGTAGGTCGAGGATGCCTCGCCGGACCAGTATGTGCCGGCGTTGTTATTTTAAATGAAGATAATCCTTATGATCATTTCTACGATTCAAAAACACTCTCTGAAGAAAAACGGACGATCTTAGCTCAAGATATTGTTGAACACCACTACCACGCAGTCGGCTGGGCAAGTGTAGAAGAAGTTGATAAAATCAATATTAGACAGGCTACATTTCTTGCTATGACTCGAGCTTTGCAGTTATTTGAGTCGAAGTATGCAAAACAAATTAAATTAGAATCCGCAACTATTTTAATTGATGGGCGAGATATCATTCCGAATATTAAATCCTATAAGCAGTTAGCTATTGTTAAAGGAGATCAGCATATGCGCTGTATTTCTGCAGCTTCCATTTTGGCTAAAGTGTCACGAGATACTTTAATGTCAGAATTAGCTAAGGAGTATCCAGCATATGGATTTGAAAAACACAAAGGTTACGGAACTGAAGCGCACAGAAAGGCTATCGAAAGCGCAAAACCTTGCATCCACCATCGAAAAACCTTCGGTGGAGTTAAAGAATATATTATTTTGTAAAAAGGCAATTTGTGTTGGTGATTTAAAATCTTTTTATAAAGATGAAAGTCAAAAAGCAAGATTGCAGAATTGTTCAACCTCTCATTTAAATCAAAAAAAAGTGAACATATCTAAAATTAAAGGACTATGGGCTGAGTATGTAGCTTTTAATTATTTTGTAAAACAAGGATGGGAGCTCTATGGTGTGCGCGAAAAAATATCCCAAGTCGAAATAGATTTAATTTTACATAAAAAATATAAACATTACATCTTTGTCGAAGTGAAGTATTTGGACAATCCTTGGCGAGCATTTGAACGCGTAAATCAAAAGCAGCTGATGAGAGTAAAAAAAGCCATGCTGTATTTTAAAAGCCAACACGCAATAGATTTCATAAGAACTACAGTCTGTTTTGTTGATTATAATAAAAATGTTAAAATGGTGAGTCTAGATTAAAAGAGGATTTGTTAATCTATGTTTAGAGTCGTTTTTGCGGCCTAACGTCGTGTAGATTTATTTTTAAATTACATTTAAAATTAAGTCATGCAAGAGCTAACATTAAGACCCGCAGGCCATAATATAAAGTATTGGAGTGAGTGTTTGAGTCAGTGTATCGTGAGTAATTCAATGCAGACATGGCCTTATGCCGTAGCTAAGGCTAAGAGAGAGCATAAAAAGCCTTGTGCTTATAACATATATTTTGGCGACATCTTAGTAGGGATGACTTTTGTTTTTGAAATTAAATGGGGACCACTGCACTTGATTGAAATAAAAAGAGGCCCGTTGATGCTAAAAGACGGACTTGATGTTTTGAAAGATCAATCTGAGTTTTTTAGATTGTTTTCAGAAGCTCTCAATAAAAAATATCCGAGAAGATGGCTCAGATGGCGTCAATGGCTGAGTGATGTCAATTGTAAACAGAGTGATTTAAAAAGCGAGTTTGGTCATTCAGCCATAGAAAAGCTTGATTGGACTTTGAGCGATGAAACATATTCTACGGGATTAGTTGATTTAAAAAAATCTAAAGAGGATCTACTAAGATCATTTAATTCAAAATGGCGCAATTGCTTAAGGAAATCTCAGAAACAAAATCTGAATGTAAAAATTGAAACTGATTTAGAAAAAATAAAAACTTTCATCCATTTGCAAAATCAGTATCAGCAGATAAAAAAATTTAAAAGCTATTCAGCACAGTTTTTAAAAGAAGAATTAGTTTTGCAAAATGCGCTAAAGAGTTTTTTTATCGTTTCAGCTTATGATCCAGAGGATAAAAAGTTAATAGCCTCAATACTTATAACGTTTCATGGTCAAGGAGCAACTTATCGCGCTAGTTTTAACACTGATTTAGGTCGAAGAAAGAATGCGCATTACTTGTTAATATGGCATGCAATTCTTGAGTTAAAATCAAGAAATCTTGAATTTCTAGACCTAGGTGGATTTTTAGAAAATGAGGCTCCTCATGTAGATCATTTCAAACAAGGTCTAAATCCGCAGGTATTATTCTCTTCTGGTTTGTGGAAGTAAAAAGTTAACGAATATTCAATTCATCAGGGGGAATAACTTTAGGCGGTTTTCCATCGAAAGAGAAGTCAAATCTCACTTTCCATTCAGCTTCTAAACCCACTTTTTGATCGCGGTAAAAATTAACAGCCCAGCACTCTCCGGGTGGTTTAAGTTGAGTAATTAAAGAAAACTTCTTCATACGCGTACTGCTATCTCGATTAGCACTGGTATCAATGACAAATCCTGATAAGACGTTTATATATTTAGTCACAAAACCTAGAGCTAAAAGAAGATCATCAGTTTTAGGATCTTCAGTGCGTTTTGAAATGTAACCAATTTTAAAATATTGCTGGTGTTGGTTTAAATACGATAAAGACGTTGAAGAGTTAGTGGCCGAAATATACGGGTAGTAATTAAATTGATTAGTGAGGGTGAATTCATCTATATGCAAATTCATGATACCAGATAAGTCAGACAAAGGTTGTTTGGAGTTTCCATACTTGCTGTTGAGTTGATACAGATCGTAGGATTGTGAAAGCCTGAAATCAAACAAGTTATGGTAAGAGTTGTCCGCCATACGTTTTTTGATAACACGATTGAGTAAAGATAAGGTTACAAGGTGGCGGTCGTAAATACGATCGTTGTAGTCGTACTGAAGGCCATACGGAGATTTCAGATCAGCATCAGAGACGTTATTTCTTGATGAAAAGGCATATTCGCCATCGGCGATATTGCCAAAGAAAGCATTTTCCTCTTGTTCGATCCAAGGAATATTTGAATACGTGAGCTCTGGAATGAACTCATGTTTATATTTATTTTCGAAGTTATCTGAATCATAGATATTGTATAAACGACTACGAGAAACAACATTGAACAAGGCATATCTGCGTGTATTGTAACGCTTGGAACCTTCTGAAAACATGTAATGAGTTTCATTGTAAGATAACTCAGGAGAAATATTAATATAATCTATGGGGCTAAAAGTTTGTGTTAAAAAAGTAGCCTTATAGTTAAGTCTTTGGCCTGTGCGAAGTAAATCATTTGACTCATTGTAGACGCCATCTTGAACACTGTTACAGTTGGGGTCTAGTTTGTTATCGCAGGTAGGATCAGAAGATGTATTCGTAACATATTTTTGATCGCCAAATAAAGAAATATCATCCCATTTTCTTTTACGGTAAAAATAATCGTATTGTGAATCAAATTTAAAGTAAAGAGGGGTGTCTAAAATTTGTTGTGTGGTTAAATTAAATTGCACTTCTGGCAATTTATGTACAGCTGAATCGTTTGTTGAAAATGGATTACTCTCTAATAAGTGTTTGTAATAAAAAGCGTTAATTTGAAGAAGTGAAGTGTCAGTATTTTTAGACAAGCTTATACTATTTTCTAAACTGCCGTCGGCATAGGATTTGAACTCATCATAAAAATCTTTAGGGTATTGCAGATCGCTGATCTGATTCACTTTAAAGCGTGCATTGAGATCATCGCTAAACTGATGTTTTGTATAGCCTTGAACCGACCATCTTCTAAAGGAAGAGTTTCTTTCGTTTGGAGTCATAAAGTTGTAGTATTGAGAATTCGATCTAAATGTAGAGTCATTAAAATGAGTGAGATTGTATTGACCATAGGATTCATCGCTCAAAGCATATCTGTACTCAACAAGTTGTTTTAGGCCACCAAGTTCATAATTTTTTAGGGTAAAAGTCATGTCCTGAGATCTGGAAATAGCCCAAAAAAAGCTTTCAGATAAGACAAGGCCACGATTTCTGATAAAACCAAATTCTGGAAATAAAAAACCGGATTGTCTTTCGTTCTTTAAAGGAACAACCAAGTAAGGCAACCAAAAAATGGGAATGCCACTAACTTTAAGGAAAGTATTTTTTAAAAAGGCGTAGCCACCTAGCTCAGCTTTGATTTTACTGCCGTTAAAGCTCCATGTTGCAGGACAATTTGTACATGTGGTGTAGTCAGCATCTGCCACATAAAAAATATTAGGCCCGCGTTGTTCAATGAGGGCACCCTGAAATTTAACATTATTAGATTGAACATAACCATTGATAATCATCGCTTGATTTGCGAAGTAATCTAGATTGATTTCGTCACCGCCAATTTCATAATCTAAGGTTTGTATTTTGACATGACCTTCAAAATAAGCGTGCTTTTTTTTCAGATTTATTTCAGCGCGATCAGCATAAAAATACTGCTGTTTGTAGATGATCTGAACTTTTCCATCGATGGTGACGGTGCCTTTTTCTAAATCACGAGAAAGGGTGTCAGCTGTAATAATAAAATCAGAAATTTTAGCCGTCGCTAAATTAGTGGCATTAGCAGACTTAGAGGTTTGCTGGGCGTAAGTAGAGAGGCCTATTGATAAAGTTAAAAATATACAAACTAAATTAAACATTGCTGGTATAAAGTCTAAGAAGATAAGTTAGTTTTGTCACTTCAAGACTTAGAACCATTTAAAAAAAATGGAGATCGTTCGATAAGGTTTTAAGTGGGGTGTGTGTATGCAAGCTAAGTTTTATGAGGTTGGATCTGTTACAGTGGTAGAAGTTAAAGGTCGTATCGAGCCAGATCAAAATAAACCTTTTAGAGATGTCTGTGAGCAAAAATTAAAAGATAAAAATGTGATTTTTTGTTTAGCAGATTTATCTTTTTCTGCATCTGCCAATATCACCACTTTTTTTGAGTCAATTAAGCTTATTCCAGCAGCTAAAGTAGTTGGACTAAAACATGACTTTTTTAGATTGCTTGAGCTTAAAGGTATAGAAATGAATAATTATTCTACACTTTCAGAAGCTATTAAGTCTGAGAATCTTTTAAATTTAAAGAAAGACTCGTATTAAGCTTCTCAAGCATTTTTAAGCGCAAATTCAAATTTTCAATCTCAGTAATTTTTGAGCTTAACTGTTTACGTGTAGCTTCTAAAAGCTGAGTTTGATTGTCGAGCTCGATCGTTAACTGAGTCATTCGAGTATTGTTTTCAGATGCCTGCAGGTTAAGCTCAGTTAGGTTTTGTTTTAAATCATTTTCTTTAAGTCTTAATGAGTTAATAGTCTGAATGTGTTCATCTTGTACTCTTTTGTATTTCACAAGTTCGTTTTCGATAAAGAGCTTTGTTTCGCATTGTTTCTTTAAGCGTAAGTTCTCATTTTGGGCGTTTAAAGCTATCTCTTGTTGTTCAACAATTTCTTTCGACAAGAAGTGAATTTGCTCTTCATAGCTTTGAATAAGAGCTGTTTTTTCAGATTGAAATTGTGCGGAAAGAGATATTTTTTCATTTTCTAAAGCAGAAATCTTATTTTCTAAATCTTTTTGATAAAGCTCATGCTGAGAGATGAGAGTATTTTTGGTTGCGATCTCGTCATGAAGATGAGCATTTTGTTTTTTTAGGTTATCAACAAAAGGTTTAATAATATTTTTAACTTTAAGATGGAACTTACTTAATCGATTTAAATCTGTTTTTTGGGTTTGAATGAGTTTTTCTGCTATTTCAATTCGATGAGAGTGTTTTTCAGCATCGATTTCGAGTTCCTCTGTGTATTTAAGAAGTTTCTTGTTTTTATCTGTTAAGATCGCATTGTGCTCTGATGTGACTTTGTGCTCAAAATAGAGAGAGTTTTTTTCTTGGATAAGTTTTTGGTTTTCAGCCTCATACAGAAGTAGTTTTTTATGGTTTACTTTGATTTTATTTTGCAACTCTTCAACTTGAGCGTACAACTCATCTAGAACCATAGACGTATTTTGAATTGTTGTTTGGTGATGAGAAGATGGAAACGCAGGTCTTCTTCCATTCTGTGAAGAGTTTTCTGGCGCAGATGTTTCGCTTTGAATCATATCTAAATGCTTTAGCTCAAAGTCCATAAACTTCCTCCTGAAGTTATTCTATAAGTGTCTCACAACTGGACTGGACTCGAAACCTCCTTGTTTTGTAGGAATAAAAAACTAGACCTAAATCTAAACAAATCCTCTCAAGGGGGATCGAGTTTATATAGGATTAATCCGATACTTGTAGAGTATGAGTGCAGCTTTAAAAGAACGTCGCGGACATAATGATTTAGATATCAGTGATTTGGGCACTCCGGACACTCTACGCTATAACATACTGACTCTGGTTATTAATGAGGAGTATGATAGGGCAATCAATAGTTTAAAAGATTTTTTAAATAAAGATTCTGAATATGCAAATTTTAAAGAGCGTGTAGAGAAATACACTCTTCATGCGATTGATTTGATTTTTGCCATCCGCACAAAACGAAATTTTCCCGGAGCGAATCTTTTAGCTAAAACTAAGCAAACAGAGTTGAGAGATAAATTTAGGGAACACTTTAAAGAACTAAAGTTAACCATGCGTAAGATAGAATCTGCTCAAGAAGATCTTAGAGTCAGTGATATTAAATCCACAACAATTTTTGTAAAAGCTCTTGTGTATTCAGTTGCTATCGTTATTGTGTCTATGTTTGCCTTGGAGATTCTCCAAGGCTTAGGCGAAACAACTGCAATTGTAGTTGGAGATTATATTGATAAAGCTTTAAATTATACTTTTAAGTTATTGAAACTATAAAGAATTAATTGCCGCTCTTAAGACATCTATGAATTGTCCATATTCCAGTTTTTTACCGTTTACAAAAATTGTCGGAGTGCCTGTTATTTTAGCCATATCTCCTTCGTTTGCTGATTTTGCAATCTCAGCATATGTTTCAGCAGAGGTTGCGCATTGTTTGAGTTTGTCAACATCGAGTGAAAATTCTGAAGCTATCTCTCTAACTGTATCTGTTAAATCGCTCACTTGAAATAAAGACTCTTGTTTATCAAAAATCCAATAATGAACATCCCAGCCTTTTTGGAAAAGTTTTTCTGAGCATAAGGCAATTCCAGCGAGTTCACATCTTGAGCCATCACCTTTTTGAGAAATGTGAGGGTTACACACTCCATCAAGTGGATAGGGTTTGTAGATCATTTTTACTTTTGGGTTTCCTGATATGAATGTTTTAAGTGTCATAGATGCTGTTTTGCAGTGAGGGCATTTAAAATCTGCAAATTCTACTATAGTAGGTGCTGCCGCATCCATATTGCCTTTGACTAAGCCAACTTGGGTGTCAAAAGAATAGCTAGGACCATTTTGCCAGTGATATATTTTTTCAGGAATAATTTTTTCAATTTCGCCTAGGCCATAATTGTCTCGAATAGATCCTGATATAAACCAAGAAAGCACAGGAATAACCAATAGAGAAATAACTAAACCCTTTTCAGCTATTAAACTCGAAGGTTTTAGAGAAAACTTACTCTCTGAGTAAAGAGAGTAAGTTAAAAAGACAATAGCGAACGAAAGAATATATCCGGCTATACAAAAAGGACAGTAAGTTTTAAGCTGAGTTATAGAGATAGCAAGTAAAACTACTGAGCCAAGAGCGGATAGGCTAGTAAGAGTTTTCGTGATGGATTTAAATGTTTCTGACTCCTCAACCCAGCCTAAGCGCGCAAATCCAAAAAAGCTTAACATCACAATTGAATAACTTAAGCCAAGCACGGCTATCGGAATTGTTAATATCTCTGCATATTTACTCAATGCCGCCGTGTCGCAATTAAGTGTAGAGTTTATTTGGCAAAGACTTGAGCCTGTTAAACCCATTTTTACCATATAGTGATGGTATGTTAGGTAGGCAAATACGCCGATTGAAGCCAGAAAACAGATAAGGAGTAAATTCGAAGTCATTTTTTTATTCATATAACTATATTTTGATGATTAATGATTGAAATCAAGCAATGATTTATTAACATAATGCAATGACTCCTAAAAATAAGAAACTAAATCCTATGCAACCCTCTCAAGTGACTAAAGAGCAAATGCTTAAAGCTAAACATGATTACTACTTGAGAATAAGGGGGCGTGTAGAGTCTTTATTGGGAGGAACATCAGCAGCTTTTAAGGCTTATCAATCTGCTTATGAAAAAGAAGTTAATTCAAATTCTTGGCAACTAGGTCGAAAAAAGGACTTATTTAATCAAATAGATAAAAGCCAAATCATATATGTTGGTGACTTTCATGCGCAGATGCAATCTTCGCGTGCTTTGTTGCGTATTGCGCGTGGTATTGGGAGTGATAAAGTCGCCATAGGGCTTGAGTGTTTTTTTATCGAGCATCAAAAGTATTTGAATCAATTCTTAATGGGAAACATTTCTGAACGGGAGTTTTTGCGTAAAATTGAGTGGAAAAAAAGTTGGGGATTCCCTTGGGAGTATACAAAATCCTTGTTGAAATGGGCAAGTTTGCAAAAAGTGCCAGTTTATGCATTAAATAAAAAAAATATCAACGGGCTTAATGAGCGAGATGTTGTTTCGGCTAAAATCATAACTCAAATACTTAAAAAGCACCCGCAGCGTAAATTGATTGTGCAGTATGGGGATTTTCATCTTGCAAGTAAGCACCTTCCGTATCAGGTGAAGCTTAAAAATAGAAAAATAGTTGAGACCGTTATTTTGCAAAGTCCAGAGGAGTTATACTTTAAGATATTTTCGCGTAACAAAGATATTTCAGGTGTTGATTTTGTAAAGCTCACTGAAAGAAGATGGGCTTTGATGTCCGTAGTTCCGTGGGTCAAGTGGCAAGATTATCTTTTGTATTTAGAAACAGGGAATGATAAAAAAATACGCGTCTCTGATTATGATTTAACCGATCATGTGGGACAAGCTGTTAATATTATAAATACTGCTCTCAGTTTATCTGTTTCTATTGATGATTTAAGTATATATTCAGTGAATGATGAAATTCTTTTTGATAAAATACAGAGTTTACCTGCTCAAGAGCGTGCGTCCTGTAAGGAAATGATCGTTTCCGGAGTGTCATTTTATTGTCCCGAGCAAAGAATTGGATATGTTGCTCGTCCTTCTTTGAATCAAATTTCAAAGGTGGCGGCTCAATACGTATTATACAAGTTAGGAGTTTTTACAAAAACGATTTCAGATGTTCGAAAGGATTTTTTAAAGAGTATTTGGTTGGAAATGTTAACTTACTTTTTAACTAAGCTGATTAATCCTAAAAGAAAGTCTGATACATTTGATGATATCAGGGCTGCGCTCAGATCAGAACAGTTCTCGGATAAGGGTAAAGAGGCTTTAGTTTTAGCTCTAGAGCAAAAATTAAATGAAATAAGATACGCTACCTTGCAGGTTTATAATTCAACAATCATTCGCAATAAAAATTATAAAAATAAAAAAAGTTATTACACAGCTTCTCAAATATTAGGGGGTATTATTGGTGAAAAAGTTTATACAGCTTTTCAGAAGAAAATTTTTAAATTACCTCAGCAAAACAGTTTACTTTTTAAGGATTTAAACAGTAAACTATTTACTCAATCTTATTATGAATCTGTTGAGCTTATAGATTCGTGGCCGTCTTCGTTTAAAAGTAAATATGATAAATTTTAAATCTATTTTTTGCTTACTAATACTTTAAACTCTTTTCCTGGTTTAAATCTTGGGATTGAGCACTCTGGTATTTTATGTGTTTCTCCAGTTTTAGGATTTCGGCCTGTTTTGGCTTTGCGAGATTGTTTTTGAAAAGATCCAAAGCCAACGAGCTTAACTTCTTCTCCCTTTGAGACAGTTTTTTGAATGACTTCAAGAGTTGTATTGATCATTGCCTCAACTTGAGATTTGGAAAGTTTAGTTTTTTCAGATACAGCAGTCACGAGTTCAGATTTGTTCATTCAGTCCTCAATATAATTTATGTAAATAAAATATGT
>JBKBTW010000249.1:0-2178 GCA_046291245.1 Pseudobdellovibrio sp.
ATGCTCCTTTTTAATTAATATAGATTCATTTCAGCACTTTCGTCGGTCGATGACAAGATTCTTTAAAGGGCATTATAAGATAAATATTTGAAAATACGCGTTTTTTGAGTGTTTACTCTATCCAAACTACTCATTTTAACATGAGCTCAAGGAAAATTTAGGGAATAATCAAAAGGATCTAGACAATCATTATTTGAGTTAAAGCTCAAATAAAAAAGGCTAACTTAAAAGCTAGCCTTTTTCTACATTCTTTATAAATGATAACTAATTACTTAGTTTCAGTTGTAGTTTCTGTAGTTGTAGTTGTTGTAGTTTCTGTAGCAGAAACATCACCAGCAGCCGCTTCAGTTGTAGCTGGAGCTTCAGCTTGAACTTCAGTAGTTGTAGTTTCAGTTGTAGTTGTTGTAGCTTCTGGAGCGTTTTTTGAACAAGTAAAACCTGTTGTAAAAGATAATGCTAATAATGCAGCTACTAATAATGCTTTCATTTCGAGTCCTTTTGTTAGTGTTTTGTTTTTCATTTATTTATTAAAGTTAAATGTCCGTCAAGAAAATCATAAATATTTATGTTTGGCAAGTACTACAAAAAAAAGTTGAACGACCTGCTTGAACTTTTTTTTGTATGGGCTCTTTACACGTCTTACACAATTGCTTTTCTTTTGCATAAACCAAGTGAGCGTTCTGAAATGATCCCTTTTCATTCTTCACATTTTTATAATCACGAATACTGGAACCGCCTAATCTAATTGCAAGAGTTAAATTTTTTTTAATCTGATTTATTAAAGCGTTCAATTCATCTAAATTTAATTTATTAACCGCTCTAAATGGACTAATTTGAGCTTTAAATAAAGCTTCACAAGCATAAATATTACCAACACCAACAATATATTTTTGATTCATAACAAAGGTTTTAATAGGTGTTTTAAGATGCTTTGCTTTATTAAACAAACTCTCTACATCTCTTTTCGTCATTTGCAAAGGCTCATACCCATAGTTTTCAAAATACTTTTTTACATCGGTTTTTTTTACGACATGGACAAATCCAAACCTGCGGGGGTCGTTGTAAATAAGCCACAGTGATTGTTTTTTAAGATTCTTAGCTTTGCTTTTAAAAGTTGCAAACTCGAGCGCCAAGTGATCATGTTTACGCACTTCATAAAGATTCAGATCACCCTTATAAACACTCCACATACCTGTCATCCCAAGATGAGATATGATTACGTATTCAGCAAGATTAATTAGGATGTATTTTGCTCTTCTCTCTACACGCAAATGCGCTTCTCTGCTCTTTGCTTGAATAATAGTTTTCAGCATTTTTTCGGGAATAGGATACCGAATATCTTTTCTCCAAAGCTTAAATCCAACTAATTTAGCACTAGGATCTAGCACTTCTGATAAATTTCTTACAACAGTCTCAACCTCGGGTAGCTCTGGCATAACTGCATATTTATAGATACTCATTCAAATACGCAACTATTTCTCTTTAAGCCGTCGATAAGCGTACCCTTTTTGGACTCAATCAAGGCTTCGGTCTAAGATGTTTCAACTAGTTTTTTTTAATTAAAGGTCTCGCGCTAAAAAATGGCCCATTAGTTAGCTTTGCTCCCGAAATCTATTTTGAAAAAACACCAATCACTAAGATAAAACTGACAGATGCTCAGTATAAAATCACATACTCGATATCAACCTCAGGATACGATTCAAAAAATTACTCTGATGAAGCTATCAATGTTGATTATAAAGTCGAATTAACCAATGGCAAAAAATCTCAATTATTATATTCAACAGAAAAAACTCATGATTATCGCATTGGTAACAAGTCAGATATTGAACAAGAATTGTTTAAAGAAGTCACTAGCCATCTAATTTGGTCTGGTGATCTTGATGGAGATCTAAAACCAGATTTTTTATTCAATTTTTGTCTACGAGCAAAAGAAAAATGCATGACTTCAAAGCTATTTCTTTCGTCTAAAGCACAAGGAGAGAATCAGGTTGGCGAAGCAGCCTCTTATGATTACTGGGACCCTGAAAACCCAGGTTGTTAAAACGTATGGCGGTTAAAAAATAGCGAAGTTTAATACTTAGAACAACACTCATGTAAAACAAAGCTCCATCTTTTGATTGAGGAAGTCATCGAAGCTTAACTATAATGCACAAACTCTTTCTTAGTTGAAGATTA
>JBKBTW010000034.1:0-16629 GCA_046291245.1 Pseudobdellovibrio sp.
GAGTTTCGCATGGGCCTCTTGATCAAATAAGTTATGAAAAGTTTCTTTTGTCAGTCTCAAATTTTCTAACTGCATTTGCTTCTCTTTATCACTTAAATGAGCGATATTAGAACTGATTGTAGCTTCATCGTCAGTCAATATTTTATCAACTGCTGATTTATACTCACTCCAAAAATTAAAACTTTCTTTGTTCGTAAAAGGTGTGCGTTCAAGCCACTTCTCTAAAAGTCTCAGCAAAGAAGGCTCTCCCTCAAGCGAAGACAATCGATCACGATCTTTCTGATTTAAACGTCCTAAGAAAAATTCACGATCTACACCTTGCCTATCAATCGTATTTAAACCAAGTTTAATCTCTATCTCTCTAAACTGAGTGCTTTGAAAACCCGATGCCGGAATTAATAAGTTCCTAAACTCTAAAAAATCCATAGGTGTCATAGTTTCTAAAATATCTAAATGCATATTAAACAGCGGCTGGATCTTGCGAATACGATCTAGTCTTTGAATAATGCTGCTAAAGTCATTGTCCCTAACAGCACTTTTTTTAAAAGTCGTCAAAACAGAATCTAAATCATGAAGAATTTGCTTAAACCAGAGTTCATAAGCCTGATGAACAACAATAAACAATGTTTCGTCATGAACCTCTGGATTTTCCTTAGAGGCATATTTTTTACTTAATGCTTCCTGACACGCTAAAAACTGATCGAGTTTTAAGTAATCATTGTAATAAACTGGGCCTTGATTCTTATGCATACATTCAATCCTTTGTTTAAAGCTTAATACTGCTTTGATTACAGACCATTAACAAGTGCTAACTGATTTTTTGTGCGGCCACGCAACTTGTCGTTCAACACAGCTTCATTCATAAGTGACCTTTTATAGACAAATAAGCTCTCATCTGCTGAAATTGCCTTTTTTGCAACACCAAAACGTTTGATGAGACTTGCCAAATATCCACTCACGTAAGCAGTCGCCTGTGAGGTTCCACTTAAAACTCCATAGCGATCATTCGGTAAAGTGGATAAAACTAAACTTCCGGGAGCAGCTAAATCTACTGTATTTTTACCATAATTACTAAAGGACGCCAAAGTTCCGTCACTTTCTAAAGCTGCAACCGCTATTATATTAGATAACCCATAGCTAGCTGGATAATATTTAACAACATCAGCATCTGTTCTTTCATTTCCCGCAGCTGTCACAAGAAATACCCCTCTGCTCTGAGCTTTTTTTATGGCTTGATACTCTAAACTATCTGGCTCTGCACCACCTGCAGAGTAATTTATAATTTGAGCGTTCATTTTAACTGCATACTCAATAGCTTTTACAGTATTTTTTAAATTGGTTTCATTACTCACGTTGGCGTCATAGTATTTCAAAATCATCAACTTAAGAGTAATTTCATTTTGGCTTGCTATTGCCCTTTGCTGCTGTTGTTTTCGTTCTAAAAATGAGTATCCCAAAGTCTGTTTTTCAAATTCGCTTTTAATAACTCCCGCTATGTGGGTCCCATGTCCCTCCCTATCATTAACTCTGTTCGTATTATCGACGAAGTTCCATCCATGGACATCGTCGATATACCCATTCCCATCATCATCAATACCGTTTGTCGATTTGTCATTTCCGTTAACATCCAAGCCCACCTCTCCTTGGTTAATCCAAACAGAATCCCGCAAATCCTTATGCTGAATATCTGCTCCGGTATCAATGATCGCCACAACAACATCTCTCGTACGTTCCGCATTTAAAATATTGTCAGAGCTTTTTTTATTTTTATGAATAGCTGCCTGCACATGAAACATCTGTAAGGGTGCAGCACTTAATATAAAAGCAAAGGAAGTCCTTAAAAAAGAATGTTTCATCTTTCCCCCTAAATAACTCGTAAGTAGTTTTTTAAAACTCTTACTGTAATATTTTAAATTTAATAGATATGTGTGACATTTTGAGATAATTGCAAAGCAAAGACCAGGGATCAAAGCCATCTGTATTGATTATAAGATGAGTTTAGGGTGTAACCTGTAAAAATATTATTTGACAGTGTTAGCTCACTAACACTGTTTTCTTAAAGGTACTCTAATAAATAAATTTAAGCTGCTTTAGAATTTTTAACCTGAGAAACTGCTAGTGTATATTTGTTTCGCCCTGTTTTTTTAGACTCGTATAAAGCCATATCTGCACGCTTAATCCAAGCCGTAGCGCTTTCATGCTCATCTAACTGAGCAAGGCCCATAGAGACAGTGAAGTTTATTTTAAGATCACCATGCACAAACACTTCCGATCTAATTCTTTTTTGCACTTCTTCTGCACGGACTATGGCATGATCAATACTATGATTAGGAAGAATTACAACAAACTCTTCTCCCCCTATACGGGCCACCATTTCAGTATCTTTGTGAAAAACTGACTTTAGAATACGAACACACTCTTTAAGAACAAAATCTCCTATGTCGTGCCCGTAAGAGTCATTAATTTTCTTGAAAAAATCGATGTCCATTAAAATTATACTCACTTGCATAGGATTGAGTTTATTCATCTGAGTGAATTTTTTAATTTGCTCATCAAAACTTTTACGATTATGAGCAGAAGTTAAATGATCTAAATTTAAGGAGTTGTTCGCCTCCATAAGTTGTTTTTTTACCGTATCTAAATTTTTCTTTACACTGACCATACGTTTTTTACGTGCAGCGTTTTTACTCTGTTGATGTTCAACATACAAATTGATGAAATCTCTTGATTTCTTTCTCAGCGTTTCTAAAGAGTTAGCATCGACAGCTTCTTTTAATTCTTTTAAATGGCTATCTAAGCACTCATCTTTAGATTTATCATCATGAATCTCTTCACTCAACTGCGCTGCTAAATCCCAGACTATACGCTTAAAATCGTCAAACGTATTTTGAATGTAAGTGTACTCGTCTATTCGATAACTCGAAAAAAATTGACGAATCTCAAAAAGCGTTTTCTCTTGTTCTTCTTCATTTTGTTCAACAAGAGCCTTCGACATATTATCCAGTTTTTCTCTGACCTTACGAATAGAGTGTTTTTCTATCTCAAAAAGGTGTTTATTCATGATGTCGATAATATAAAGCAACGTGGCTTTTTCTTCGCTCACTGAAGGTATATTTTTTACCGGTGCGGAATCAACTTTAATTTTAGAATCTGAAAATGAAATATCAAGTTGTTGCAATAAATTAGCTACCCACTGTTTCAAGACCTACTCCTTCAAGACTAAATGATCAATCATTAAAAATGTTCTTAAACTCTTTTCGGCTTATCTAATTTACTTTTTGAATTTGTTTTCTTAAATAGTCTCACTTTGAGACAGCACATTTATTGAGGTTTATATATACGCAGTATATTGAGATTTATATTTACGCAGTATATTAAGATTTATACATACGCAGTATATTAAGATTTATACATACGCAGTATATTGAGATTTATATATACGCAGTGTATTGAGATTATATAATTAAAACAAACTGCTACATTTATTAGGTAGAGACATTCTATAGACCGATGCAACATCAGTATAACTGTAATTAAGTATTTTATACTGAAGATGATTGATATCCACATAACGATTGAGATTAACAGCCTCATTAACCATACTCTCCATCGCCATCTGTTTATTATAAAGTTTTTTGGCGTATTTATTCACCTCTAACCAATTTATAACTTTATTAGCTCTTGTAAGAGCCAACATACCAAGTCCTCCACTAATTAATATAGCTACTATTGGTGAATAACCATACACATTGGGCTGCAAAACCATACCTGATGCAGCTACTTGACTCATTATGATACTTCTTAAGTCTGAAAAACGTTTAAGAGTGTTTTTAGCTATGGGGTTCTTATCAGACTTAGCTGCAGCATGAAGTTCTCCCCACGCAAATGAACTTAGAGTCATAATACCCCCAATTAAAATAGACTTTGCCCAAAAGTCAGTCGAAAGCAAGACTGTATAAAGACTATCTACGGAGATAATTGACCTTCTCAGCATTTGAAAGCCAACAGTAAAAGTCATATTAGCTAAAAACTGAGTGGCTATTGTTGCTTGTATCGGTTTATTCTTTACAAAATTAGAAGCATATTTCTCGAATGTATTCATGATTTTGTGACGTAAAGGAGTGGTCATTCTCACCCACAGGTCACGATCTAAACCAAATGCAGCTGCTAATATAATATTCATCAAGACCATAGCACTTCTTTGGTGTATATCGAGATCAGTCGAGTGCATCCATATCAACGAGTCAGTTGCTGTTGTTATTGTAACAACTGTTAATCCAAGTTTGTCTTTTTTTATGGTCTCTTTAGCATTTTCAACATAGGTGTTCCATGAAGAGGTAATACGCTCTTTTAACGAAGCTAACCTCCCTACAGGAATAAATTTAAATATTTGATCATTTGCTGCATTATTGATTTTATTTTCATGTAGAGCTGTGGCAACTTTATCATACGTTTCAATAGAGTCGGTCGACAATAGAACATCGTTATCTTGCAGATCTTTGTTCTTTAACATTTGAACTATCTGTTCATCAGAAATATTTTCCAATTGAGTAACAGTCACCACTCCATTAGGAGCCGCTGATCCTACATTTACTATGAGCTGAGGTGAGTTCTTCACGACTTCATCTAGAGGTGTGTATTTAACTGTGTTAGCAGGAAACTTCCAACGTTCGCTTAAATTCTCATTCACTTTAGAACGAGAGTTATTTTCATCAGCTTCAGACTGACTGAAACCTGGTTGAGCCAAGGCACCAATAGATAACTGCAATACTAAAAGGTAGGATATAACGTTCTTCATCAGCATCGATTTATAATATTAGCATTTTTAATACCAAGTATTATAAAGCTCTACTCATTTATACGCGTTTAAAAAGCATATTTACCAACTCTTTGAGACATTTTTCTATACCCTGTAAAATAAAAATACATTTTTCAATGTTAAACAACTTTTCATAGATAAACATTCTACTTTTAAATTTTAAAATTAAAGTTGCCATTTTACGTCGATAATTTAGTATTTTTACATGACTACAAACATTCATACTTTATTAAGTACAACAAAAAAAGAATCTCGCCAGTCAAAACTATTTCGATATGGAATGAATATATATCCGATGTTTTTTGGAACAGGTGGACGCGTTCTTTTTTGGTCTGGTGATTGGTCAGAGGTTCACCTTAAACTGTGCCGCAATTTATGGACACGTAATTACGTAGGAACAATTTTTGGCGGAAGTATGTTCTCAGCGACTGATCCATTCTACATGATTATACTCATGCACATGCTGGGATCAAAAGACTATGTAGTTTGGGACAAATCCGCGACGATAAAATTCAAACGTCCCAGTAAAGAAGCACTCTACACTAAATTTCATATTACACCAGAAATTTTCAACAAAATTAAATCTGACATCACAGAAAATGGTGAAACTACATTTGTTTTTACTATACAATGGTATGATAAAGACTTAAACGTTTACTCAGAGTTAGAAAGAACAGTTTACGCAGCTTCAAAAGTTTTTTATAAAGAAAAATTAGCCAAAAGAAAACAGCAACAACCATCTTAAAAATGACGTTTATGTTCACCTATAGATAGCTCATCAAATGTATCAGTTTGATCGTTGTAATTCCAGAGTTCACCTTTTTCGAGATCAAAGTAAACTCCAAACAATTGCATATCTCTTTGCTCAATGGCTTCACGAATAAAATCAAAAGTTTTCAAATTTTGTAAAGAGACCACGATAGATTCTTTTTCACACTCACGACAGAGCACATCCAAGTCCTCATACCCTTTACCTAAAACTTTCAATTTAGCTTCCTTGGCAATGGTCATCCACTGATGAACAAATCCGCCAACTTTAACGTTGTCAGGCTGAAAAAGAGATCTAATTCCTCCGCATTGGCGATGTCCGAGGACAACAATATTTTCAACTTTTAAATTTACAACGGCAAACTCTATAGCCGAGCTGATACCATGAAATCCCATTGATGACTCATAGGGTGGAACCAAATTCGCTACATTTCTTACAACAAATATTTCACCAGGGGATGAAGAAAAAAGTATCGCAGGATCTACTCTTGAATCACTGCAAGCAATCATTAATGTTTTAGGGCTTTGTCCTGTTGCAAGTCTCGTATAAAGAGGATGTTCTTCTTTAAAAAATTTTTCTTTGAACTTCCTGAAGCCTGCAACCATTCTGAGTATTTCTTTTTTAACTGTCATGCAAAAAAACATATACTCATTTACAGACAAAGAGCAAAGATAAATTGAGCATAAGATTTATCTATACACAATATAAGCAAAAACATGAAACACAGCATAAAGACTTTTTGAGGCGTCATCGTCTAAAAGATCTGCATTTAGCCTCCCCTTGTTTTCCACTTAAAACGCCTATACCCGTTTTGAGTTCACTCTGAACCATCCCCCAATCGTCTCACTTCGGCACAGTTTATGCTCTCGCTGATTCTATGTGCAGTAAGCATATAGAAATGGAGATTTATGAAACACATGATCGCTATTATTATAGCCCTCATAGGTACAAATGTTAAAGCCATTAGCGCAGGTATTGACGTCACATCTCTACCAAAACATAAAATCTCTCTTCTGCAAGAAACTAGCACTGTTGCAGCAGATACAGGCCTTAAACAAGCTGTTATCCTTAATCCTGACAAAGAAGTTTACATTAAACACTACACAAACTCTATCGGTTTTATATTTAGAGAGAATAATAAAAAATTTTATAGCGAAATTAAAGTTGAATTCAACTTTGAGCCGCCTCACCCAGCGTTAGCTGAAAAAAACTTACCTCAATATATAATGCAATTGGAACTTTATTATCTTTTACAAGCAAAAGGTAAAACTATTCTTCTTAACTCTCTCGAACGCTACGACACCTTATTACTCAATAAAGAAACCCATATTGGTTTTAGTTCTGCGGATTACTCTATAGATAAACTTATGGCCTTTACTCCCAACGGCGAAATGATCAATTTTGCAGAGGGTGTAAGTAAAGCCCTCGAGCCTGCGGCTCTGGAAATAGCAAAACAAAAACTAGCCTATATGTATCCAGAAAAATCAGGCGCCAAATCTAGTCAATACAATGGGACCGAGATTGGGTTTATAACGGGATCAACATCTTTACTTTGTAGAAATTTATTTTAATAAAAAAGGGGTTCATGATGAAGAAAAATATTATTCTCTCTTTAATATCTCTATTAGTCATTGCATTTACTGTAAAATCAATAGCCGCTGATCATTTTGAAAAATACAGATACATTTGCCCAAGTGAGAAAAATTCTTCACTTAAAATAAACTTATCTTTCACCAGCATGAAGTGCGACATGTTCAACCGAGATTGTAGAGTTAAACTTGAAATTAACGGTTTTAAAAATGAAATTTACAATATTAAAAAAATTGTCCCTTTTGAAACAGGGCCGAAAGTTATGCGTGCACAATCATTTTGGGCTCAGTTAAGCGATCATACATATATGTATTTAGAATTAATCGAGGCCGCTGGAGATAAACTTCTTTTTATCACCCAGCATGAAAATCCTATCTACGATGGCTCAAAAATGAAGGAGCCTTTACTTTTAGAGACTCAAGAAAAAGGATTAACATGTATAAAAAACTAACTCAACTCGCATTTCTTGGTTTAATGCTTATAAGCGAGGTCTCTCTCGCTCGTTTGATTTGTGAAAATTTATTTTCTACAGGTAAATCATCTTTTATTAATTTAAATAACCTTGAAAAAACTACTCATCTACAAGCTAGCCACCACGCGCTTAATAGAACTTTAGAACGTCATTTAAAACTTATGACTCGCAAAACTATTTCTGAAAAAATTAAATCTTTTGAAAATGAGATAGAAAAATACTTAAATGACAATAAGATATCCTTTATTAAAATACCCACATCCATCGTTCTTGAAGGTCTTAACGAGGGCAAATTTGAAAAGCTTATTAATCCTAATTTTGCAATCAAGTACAATTTATTTAAAATCTCTGGCGATCGTTACGGCAACGACATCTCACGTATGATTTATGGTGTAAATTTAGCACATAAGAATCTTCAAATCATTATTGATCCTTTAACTAAATACAAATACCAAGCCCAAGGACTTCATCTTCCTTTTGAGTCAACTATTTACTTAAGCCCTGACTCGTTTACAGGAAAAATGTTTGATTATGACAATATTCTTCGTCATGAAATACAACATTTTTTAGAAAATGTTAAAATAAATAAAGGTCTACAGAGTTTAGCTCGATTAACTCTCTACCAGAATACACAAAAAGATCCTTGGGTCTACAATGAACACTTCTCAAGTGATGAAGTAGAGGCTTATTTACGAGAACACAGAATTGTCTCTAACAAACTAAAAGAAACCATTTTCAATCGCCAACTTATGCAGATTGGAACGTCACACGTGCAAGTAAACTATCTCAATAATATCCGAAGCTCTGCAACCGCTAAGCGCCTGACTTATATAAATAAATTTATAACTTACAGCAAAGAGTCTTTACGTGAATTAGCTGATAAAATTAAAGTGCAAAATATAACACTCAATGAAGCTGAGGCAGGCCCAGAGTCTCTATTGATTTATTTTGACAAAGAAACGCAACAAGTTCTTTTGTTAGCACAAAATGACAATACATCTTACCAAGGTTTAGGATTAAATTTGACAGGATTAGTTTCATCTCAAGAGTTAAATAACACATCCAAAATCAAACAAGTTTCTTTAAACACAGTTCTATGGCTGCAAAATCGTATTTCTCAAATAGAAACAGAAGTGACTAAAAAATAATGGCCATACTGAATCTTTACTCATCTACACCAGGTTCATCTTCTTTAAAACGTCCTGTTGTACATCGGGAGTTATTTTTATCGTAATATTTATAATTGTTTTTACAAGGGTAATACTCTTCGTAGGCCCATTTTTTACCTTGGTAAAGCTCGTCCACAAAATAATCTTTAGCAGGCATAAACGTTTTTGAATGACGGTACTTGAGACTTAAATATTTTGAGGCCTCTTTTCTCGACTTACCCATATGCTCCATAGCATAAATTGCTACGGCCTCACCTGTTCTATCAGCTCCGGCCTTACAGTGAATCAAAATGGGCTTTGGAGCATCTTCAAAAGCCTCGAGTAATTTTAAAAGATTTTCTCTATGAGGTAAACTTTTAGCACTCATGCCTATGTTGATAATTTTAACGCCGTATTTATCTACAACCATTTTTTCATTATCATACCAACTTTGTCCTTCGTTCTCGCCGCGAAGATTGATAACTGTCTTAATCTTATAATCACTGATGACCTTGGATAACTCATTTTTTGTAAGCTGCGCCGATCGATACAGTTGACCATCATCTACTTTATGAAAGTTACGCGCAAATAATGTAAGCTTCCACTTCAAATCTGCTTGTACGGTTAGAGCTGAAAAAAATAATAAAGTCATGACCGCTATCTGTCTTAACATATGACACCCCTGTTCCAACTTACACATCGTAATTTATGATGTCTAACCTCAGTCCAGATTTAGCTAAATTAGAATAGTTATGTTACAAGAACGTGATTTAAACTCTCTATCACTTTAAGAAAAATAGTTTTATCTTTTTGAAACAGACTATGAATAATTATGTCTTAATTTTTATCTTTTAAAATTATTGACTGAACTTCTTCTAATAATGACGATTGCACTGACAACAGGGTTAAGTTTCTGTTATACAAGTCAGTTCTTTTCGTCATACTATCAATATAAATAATCTGAACACCTTCTGATAGCTGAGACTGCCACATAAAACCGCTTGGACTAATAATTCTTTCTCCCAAATCAAGCTTACTGCCTATTTTAGGAATTAATCTTCCCAAAATAGCGACCGTCTTTTTCCATTCATCATAAGTAGGCTGAGGGTCAATATTAACAGCCTGTAAATAAGCTAACACTATGGCTTGCGAACAGTACTTAGCTCCTTCTATATTGATAAAACTTTTTGCAAACACAACAGCTTGTTCTGAAACCACATTATCTAACATAGCTCTTAAAACCCTTGGCACAATTTGTTGTTCATACCATTTTTGCGCATCTTCTTCTGAGAATGATAATAAGGCTTTTATCTCCTTTTCACTAATTTTACTTTTTAAAAATATTTTTCTAGAGCTTTGATTAATTCGTGTTCCTTCATTTATAACATCTGCCTCATAAGTTTTCCACACATACGGCAAATAACCTTCTTTGGCTTTACGCATTTTAAAATATTGCATAAAAGCTTTTGCATTGTATCTAGAAAATCCTATTTTTTGTATTTTCTCAGGAGGAGCAAATCCTTCTAAACCTATGTATCTTCCGCCAGCATAATCTCCAGAAGGAAACACATCCAACACCCATGATAATGCAATACCAGTTTGCTCATCATTTTTTACACTTACAAGACCAACATGAGAAAACCCCAGCCCTGTAGTTGAGCTTTTGGTCTGCATATATAAAAATTGTTCTTTTTCATTTAGCGGTTCATTTGATCTTATTTTATCTTCAATGCTCTTTCCTTGTTGCGGGGATGGAAATTTTCTTATATCTGTTAAAGAATTCACAAGTCCGAGTTTATCTGCCATAGCTTTATTACTGGCATTACCTGGCAATACTCCTGCAGATATCAAATAAGATTCAGCCTCATTTGAATACTCATGCACAAAGTCACCTGATTTTAATAGAATTTTTTTCAGTTCTCCTTCACGACTTATTAGCGAGTATGAAGAACTTATATAATTACTTAAAAAATCTTTTTGTTTTTCTAAATATAAAGAAATTTTATTCTCCAACTCAAAAGACTTTTGCAATCTTGCATGTCGAACTAAAAGCACTACGAACGCTCGCCCTAAATAGTTCGTGCCAGCTATATCTCTATGATTAGCTCTAAGATTTAAATATTTTTTATACTTTAAAATCACATCTATCTTTTCTTGATCTGTAAGATGTCTCTTCAAGCTATCTTGAATTAAATCAATTGTAAAAGCAGACAAATACTGCAGCTCCTTATTTTGAATTTCATCAAAAGCAGCTTCCAAATATTTCGATGTTTCTTTTTTATATTGATCAGATTTATAATCATCGCGAAAGTACTGTGGAATTTGAATATTCTTCATTTCCACAACAGGCCTCAATAAGTGTGCGGATAACCGCGCAGCCCTATCTTGGATCTGCGAGTTTGATAGTCCTAAGGATATTTGCTTATATATAAATACAGATAATTCACGGGCTTCATTTATAATTTGATATTTTTGTTTGTTTTCTTTTAAAGCTATAGCAGACACTTTTGATAAATTTTGATTTGTTTGCGATTTGTTTATTTCTGAAACTAAGTCATTAAATCCTAAACGTTGTAAAAACAATACTTCTTCATCGTGTGCATAGGCAGAACACGATAAGAGTAAAACTAACCCTAAAAAATTAAATATCATTTTGATACGCTTTAATGACCATTTCATATAAGAGTAAACATGCTAAACTTGTTCCAATTATGAAGAGTTAGGATCTAATCAATGATTTATACGAAAGAGTCTTCTGTTTACTCCTACGACACACTACATTTTTTGTCTTCTCCTTGTGTTCTCAGTGTATCAAAATAACTTAACTTTTACTCTTATCTCTACGTACGATTTTTGTACATACCTCTTATGATCTATGGAAATAATGAACCTTTTTTCATACTAAAGCGCTTATATCGCAGTTTTAACCTGGCAAAACTCTTGCTTTATTGATTGTTATAACGTTAACAAAAGGAGTTTTTATGATTTGGGCACTTATTATCGGATTGTTTGTTGGAGCAATAGCAAAGTTTATTATGCCAGGACGTGATGGGGGTGGCATTATTGTAACCGCTTTACTCGGTGTTGCAGGCGCAATGCTTGCGGGATGGATTGGCTCATCAGCGGGCTACTACCAACCTCACGAGCCTGTAGGGTTAATAGCTTCTGTTCTTGGTGCTATGTTAATATTATTTATTTACAGATTAGCCACAGGAAAAAGTCGGGTTTAATTCATTTAAAGTTGATTTAAGCAAAAAAAATTTTTCAATTGTTCTTTGCTATTCACACTTACCCTGTCTTAAAAGAAGGAGTGTCCGTGCACTCTTACTTTAAGACAGGGTATAATCACATATTCTATTTATTAAATACGTAACAACTAGATGCATTTTCAATATTAGGTTTTAACTTACCAAATAATAATAAATTAAGCACCATTTAAGGTTTATTTATAACAAAAGAAGCCATTAATTTTTTTAAATTAAGTAAATTTTTAAACCTAACAAATCGAACAAGTGCTCTTTTAAAATCAGATACTTCCTCTGACTGCAGCAAATAAATCGATAGCCCATGAAGAATCTTAAACATCCACGCATCTCCTACTTTCTGCATTTCTCTATTACCTCCTATCACCCAGTTATTAATCGCAACATTATCTCTTAAAAACAAACTGATTGAAGCCAAGCTGCCGCTAGAGCCAGCCTTTGGCAAAGCCATATTTTCAAAAACCTTTGCTAAGCTTACCAGTGCGCTGGATGCAACTCGCCATTACCATGTATTGCCAAATAATATGGAGCCTGTGCGCCCAAATCCGCTTTAGAAATAGCACAATTACAAATTAAGAGTAGAGAAATAGGGGTACTCAAGCCATATTTAAATTCTGTCGACATGATCTTAATCCTTTATCAAAGAACTAAGGTTATATTTTAAATCCTATGAATTAGCGCCTGTCATATTTTTTTACATATAAAAAACAATCTCAATAGGGATAATGTCGTATAAAGAATAAACATTTGACAAGAGTACCTCCCCTCTTTAACTTTTTATCGAATAAAAAAGGATATAGCACTCTATGAGACCGTCGAAAATAACCAACTTAATGAACCTAGCTGAAGTCGTAGCCCTGAGATCACATGATGCAGAAACTCAGGTAGGAGCCTTACTTGTTTCTAATAAAACAGGAGCCATACTTGCCACTGGTTTTAATGGTTTTGTAAGAGGGACCAAAGATGGTGATCTTCCAAACACACGCCCTGAAAAATATCCCTACATGGTTCATGCAGAGCAAAACCTAATCGCTAATTGCGCAAGACACGGAATTTCCATGGATGATTGTACAGTTGTTTGCACGCACTCTCCATGCGTTGTTTGCATGAGATTATTATTTCAATGTGGTATTACCGAAGTTTTGTTTAAAATTTCCTACCACGATTCAGAAAAAATTCAGCAAATGAAAGATATTAAGGTGATTGAACTGACAACGGATGAGCCTGGTATAAAAAAATTAAGATACGAGGTTTAGCTGTATGAAAACACAGCTCATAGATAATCTCTTACTGTATGAAACTCATACGTTTAAACTTAATACTCTATTGATTGAAAGTCATATCTTAAAATCTAATCCACTTCAAGATCCCTACAAAAGAGCTTTACCAATTTTAAGCCCACTCAATGATAACCATAGCTACCCAGTCATACTTATTTTAGCGGGCTTTACAAGTAATGCACCCTACTACACCAACTCTAAATTTAATGAAGATAATGTAGTTCAAACTATATGTCAGGCCCATGAAAAAGGCTTAGCTCCCGAGGCACATTATGTGTTTGTTGATGCTCTGACAGCTTGGGGTGGATCACAGTTTATTAACTCAAAAGCTACAGGTGATTACGAAAACTACATTGTACAAGAAGTTATCCCTGCCATTAAGATAAATTTAAGATGTAGTTCAAAAGTTTCTGAATGGTGTATCATGGGAGGTTCTAGCGGTGGTTATGGTGCTTTACATTTAGGATCAAAGTACCCAGACATAATTGGAGTCATCGCTGCCATTGCACCTGATTCTTTTTTTCAAGCTAGCCTCTTGCCTGAGTTTTACAGCTGTGCTCCTGTTTGGGAAAAATATCAAAATGCTGAAAAAATTTTGATGGATTTGAAATCGAAAAAAATTTTAAAACAAAAAAACTGGCACACCATTATTAATGCCATTGGCATGGCCGCTTGTTATGCACCAAGCGGTAAAGGAATTGAAATTTTATTTCCTTTAGATCATTATGGAGAACTGATCCCCGAAGTATGGAGTAAAATTTTAGAACATGATCCTATCAATTTTTTAAAACTACGCACACAAAATATCACAAAATCGATTATTTATATTGAGGTCGGGCAAAGAGATAATTTTCATCTCCAGTTTGGAAGCCGACAGATTAAAAGAATTCTCTCCTCTTCTCAATGTCAACTCATCTACAACGAGTTTGACGGAACTCACTTCGATATTGGCGAAAGGCGTAGCGAAGTATGGAAATGGCTCACAAGTTTATGGCGTGGCTGATAAGATGAAAGTTCTTTAAATGTTTAAAAATGTAATAGAAGTATTTATCGTCTTTTTAAAATTAGGATGCACCTCTTTTGGTGGACCTGTTGCTCACCTAGCCTATACAAAATTGAATATAAAAGTATAAAAAAATAAAAAATGGTTTTTTAAGAACGGGGCAGAATTACTCTAAAACTGAGGCCTTTATGAACGTTTAAAACGAACAAAAGCCTTTAAAAGAAAATCATTATCATTATATTATCATTAAAGAGACATATCGTAAGTTTCGCATTGGTATCGTCTTTGCTAATTTAACTCTTTAATAGTTGTTTAAAAACTAAAGGAGATATAATGCAATCAGCAGTAGAAACAAAGAGTGAAAAAACAAAACAAATTGATACAGACATTGTGGATATTATACTTGAAGATCACAAACCACTTAAAGATTTGATAAAAATAATGAAAGACTCTGAACGTGATCATGAGGAAAGATTCGCGGCTTTTAATGAATTTGCTCCAACACTTATAGCCCATGCAAAACCTGAAGAAGAAACTCTTTATGTTTTCATGAAAAAAGATGAGGATCTTAGAGAAGAAGGCTGTGAAGGTGATGTTGAACACATGCTTGCTGATCAACTTTTGGAAGAAATTAAAAGAACAACTGACAAAGATATGAAAGCTGCTCGAATTAAAGTTTTAGCAGAACTTGTTGAGCACCATATTGAAGAAGAAGAGGAAGAGCTTTTACCGGAATTCCAAAAAGAAGCAGAAAAAAGCATAAGATCGAAATTAGGTAATAAATTTTTAGAATTAAAATTAAATTATCTTGCAGCGGGTGATGATAACGTCATTCCTGATCCTAGAGTTGACAATAGTCAAAAAACTCATTAATTACATCTTTTATCATTATTGAAGTATCATTAATAAAGGTAATTTTTGAGAAAAATCCCCCCTTTTTTCAAAGGCCTGTGAGAAGTTAAATTCCTCAGGCCTTTTTTATAAAAAATAAGAACCAAAGTCGTATTTTAACTCTTTCCTCGGCTATTTTTAACTTAACACTTATCACCTATCATCAATTTTCATGTTTATTAAAAAGCTCAAAAAATTTAGTTATATATTTTTGAATTGGTCAGAAGGAGATCAGTTTCTTTTATCACTACTCATTTTTTTAATTCTATATCATCATCAGCTCACAAATGAAAAAAATTAAAATGGTTAAGGGGAAAATTTATTACACATTCGTTCACTTTTTTCTCTTAAACATTTAATTCTATAATTTATTAACTCATATATTATTTTATAACCTTTGTTCTCGGTGGCCTTTAATTTGCTTAACTAAGGTTGTTCGCATTTTTTCTCTTAAAAATTATTAAGAGAATTAGATTAGATATGTAAATAAGCCAACCATTAGGAGGTACAACATGGCAAACTTAGAGAAAAATACATACAACCAAGATAATCAACAACAACAAGCTCGTGAACGTTCAGACCTACAAACATCATCGAGAACAAACTCTTCTAAATCTAAAGAAGAAGCTTACGAAGATTCAGAAGAGCGCACAGACTCTTCATCACGTTCTCGTCAAACTGAGCGTGATAACAGCAAATCAAACTCAAAATCACGCCACTAGTGAAAGAAATTTGTAAGAAATCATCAAAGTGTTTAACTAAAGTTCCTTCTACTTCAAAGAAGTTTAAATTTTAGTTAAACCCTTTGATTATTTCATAATACTATATAAATATTTTTATATTTTCATAACTTAAAAACATGGATTTCTTCGTTTAAAATCTGGAAATTTTTCATTTTTTTTTAGCTCTATCTTTATGTTCTCATGTTATCAATATAACAAAAACTTTTTGATCTCATCTCTATATTTAAACTTCATTAACACGACAATTCGAAAATTAGAAATACATATTACTCATAAATAATTTTTCCGCTCTGCAAACAGCTTAATTTTTATTGATAAATGAGTCTTGCATTAGATATTGTTTTTGACTTAAATTGTTGTAAGTTCTGCTTTAGAACTTTCGCTGGAGGGATTGTGAAAGAAAACAATTGACCGTAACCCATTGACTAGAGATGTTGTAATTTCCGATATGGTTTTAACTTGTTAACATCATTTTATATTCTTTTGCAAATTCATTTGGTGTTTTCATTTTTAAAGATCTATGTGGTCTCTTAAAATTATAATCCTCTTTCCATTTTTGTATTTCATCTCTTGCATGATCTAAATTTAAAAACCAATGTTGATTCAAACACTCATCTCTAAACTTACCGTTAAATGATTCGATATATGCAT
>JBKBTW010000035.1:0-16530 GCA_046291245.1 Pseudobdellovibrio sp.
CTTTGGTTCTGCAGTTTCATTGGACCAAGATACACTAGCTGTTGGCGCTTATGCAGAGGACTCGAATCTAACTACAGTCACGAATGGGAATACACCTGCGCCTATAGATAATTCATTATCGGATTCAGGAGCTGTTTATATTTATAAACGCACAGGAAATAATTGGGAGCAAGAGGCTTATATTAAAGCTTCCAATGCTGGTGTAAATGATTACTTTGGTTCTGCAGTTTCATTGGACCAAGATACACTAGCTGTTGGCGCTTATGCAGAGGACTCGAATCTAACTACAGTCACGAATGGGAATACACCTGCGCCTATAGATAATTCATTATCTGATTCAGGAGCTGTTTATGTGTATAAACGCACAGGAAATAACTGGGCGCAAGAAGCTTTTATAAAAGCTTCGAATGCTGGTGCAAGTGATTACTTTGGTTCAGTAGTTTCATTGGACCAAGATACATTAGCTGTTGGTGCTTATGCAGAGGACTCGAATCAAACTACAGTTACAAATGGGGATACAGCCGCGCCTGCAAATGATTTACTAGGTGATAGCGGAGCAGTGTATGTATATAAGCGTACAGGAAGCAATTGGATACAAGAAGCTTTTATAAAAGCTTCAAATGCAGGTGTATCAGACCAATTTGGTAGAAATATTTCTTTAAATAATAATACTGTTGTTGTCAGTGCTTACTCAGAGGACTCGAATCAAACGACTATTACAAATGGTTCAACTGCGACGGTCGATAATAGTTTGGGTGAGAGCGGAGCGGTGTATGTGTATAAACGTACGGGAAGTAGCTGGGCACAAGAAGCTTTTATAAAAGCTTCAAATGCGGGTACAACGGATCAGTTTGGAACTTCAGTCAGTGTTCATCAAGATCTGTTAGTTGTTGGCGCTATATCTGAAGATTCAAGTCAAAGCACAATCACCAACGGTGTAACAATACCAGTTTTAAATGATAATGCTTCTGACTCTGGAGCGGTGTATGTGTATAAACGTAATGGTGTAAGTTGGACACAGCAGGCCTATATTAAAGCTGCCAATTCCGGTTTAGGGGATAAGTTTGGTGGATCAGTCAGCGTATACGGGGCAACTATAGTTGTTGGAGCAGTTGGTGAAGATTCAAATCAAGGTACTATAGTCAATGGAGGTACTGTTGTAGAAAACAACGATACCTCAGACTCTGGTGCAGTCTATGTTTACTACTATGAAGCAGGAGTTAAAGCCAATTTTACAAATGTACCAAACTATATAAATGCAACATTAACAAATCTCAATTTAATTAATACAAATAATACTCTGGTGTCTTATAAATATAAAATTGGAGCAGCTCCACTAGATTGCAGTGACTCTACAGGGTACAGCTCTTCAATAAATGCATCTACACCTATTACGGCTGATTTAACAGGTTTACCAGATGGGACAGTAGTTTTATGTGTTATCGGTTATGATGGTAAAAATGAGCAAAGTTATCATTCAGCCACTAAATATAGTTGGGTAAAAGATACCGTAGCACCGCCAAAACCAACTTTAGTTCTGAGTGCGCCATCCGCATTGCCGACTAATATTAGAGATCCTATTTTATTAGCTAATAATACTAATGATTCAGTTTATACAAAAATATACTCAGATGCGATGTGTTCTCAACTTGTGGCTACTGCTGATACAACTGGTAACAGCACATACGTATCTTTATCTAATTTACAAATCAATGTTGATTATGTTTTTTACGCTCGCACTTTTGATTCAGTTGGAAACTTATCGCCATGTTCTGATGTTGGAGTAATTTATAAAGTTGAGCTACAATGGCAACAGCAAGCTTATATTAAAGCGGCTAACAGTGATTCGGGAGATTTGTTTGGTACTGGTATTGCGATAGATGGTGACACATTGGTTGTCGGAGCACCTGGAGAATCATCAGATCAAACGACGATTACAAATGGGACTACAGCAGCAACGAATAACTTTATTACAAACAGCGGCGCTGTTTATGTGTATAAACGTCGTGGAGTCAGCTGGACACAAGAAGCCTATATCAAAGCGGCCAATCCGAATGAGAATGATTCATTTGGTAATGCACTAGCTCTACATGGCGATACACTTGTTGTCGGTGCGAATAAAGAAGATTCAAGTCAAACAACTATAACAAATGGTCCGACAGCAAGTGCGAACAATGCAGTTAGAGATAATGGGGCCTTATATGTGTACAAACGTACAGGTACGACTTGGACCCAACAGGCTTATATTAAATCGCATAAAGGCTTAGCAGATGTTAACTTTGGTTCTATTGTTTCTCTTTACGATGATACAATTGTCGTGGGAGATAACTCGATAGATGATTACGGCACAGATAGCGGCATAGTTTATATTTACACTCGTTCTGGTAATTCATGGTCTCTGCAAACAACATTATATGCTTACAATGCTGGAGGTTCTGATGGATACGGATCGCGTGTAAGTTTATATGAGAATACGCTAGCTGTAAGTGCTCCCGGTGAGGATTCTAATCAAACAACGATTACAAATGCGGATACAGTAGTAGAAAATAATGCTTTATCACGAAGTGGCGCGGTTTATGTTTACACACGAAGTGGTGTAAGTTGGACACAGCAGGCCTACATTAAAGCATCAAATGCAAACGTAGATGATGCACTAGGCGGATCACTCAGTCTTTATAAAGATTATTTAGCAGTGGGTTCTGTTACGGAAGATTCCAATCAAACAATCATTACCAATGGCGGAGCCGTAGCGAGTTCAAACAATACTTTATCAAATTCAGGAGCTGTTTATATTTACAAACGTACAGGAAGCAATTGGGCTCAAGATGCGTACATCAAAGCGAGTAATTCGAGTGTGGACGATTACTTCGGGACGTCAGTTGCTCTGCAAGAAAATTTGCTTGCGGTAGGATCGGATAGTGAAGACTCTAATCAAACTGTTATCACGAATGGTTTAGTTGCGCCAGTTAATGATAATGCAGCTAATAGTGGAGCGGTTTATATTTATCGTCGTGGGTCTACAGGTTGGTGGCAAGAGGCATATATTAAAGCAAGTAATTCTAATGCAGGAGATTTATTTGGATTAAAACTCTCATTAAGTAAACAAACACTTGCAGTTGCAGCTACTCGCGAAGCTTCGAATGCAACAGCTATAATAAATGGGGAGAGCGCAAGCTCAGATAATTCTTTGTACAATGCTGGAGCTGTATACGTTTACAGTTTATTACAAAGCAGCGATGCTGTTATTCATGCAAATGCACCTACAGGCACAAATAACATAGCATGGCTCAATATATATGTAGGTGGTTCCGATATTGCGCAATATAAATATAAATTAGGACTTGAAGGTGTAACTGATTGTCAAAATGCAACAGGATACTCTAACTGGACTTCCGTGAGCACTCCTATCACGGATGATCTATCAGAAATACCTACAGCTAAGTTTAAACTTTGTTTAATAGGTCAAACATCAACAGGTGCAGTGCAATCAGTAAATAAAGCGAGTGAGTATATTTGGAATAAAGTTCCTTAGAACTTTATTAAAAAGTAGCTATCGATAAAATATCAGGTGAAGTTAAATTTTTAGATATAAGCGATAAATCTACACCAGTGAAGGATGGAAGCTGTTTTAAACTCCAAAAAATATAAACATTGGATTTTGAAATCAGGTCATGAGATTTAAGATGTAAATATTTTTTATTTATATCGATTGATTCAAGCTCCAAATAAAACTGTAAGGGGTCTCTTTTGAGATCCACCAATTTTAAATAAGCTTCTTTAGCTGAAAAAAGCATTAAATAACTCAAATTAGATTCAAGGCTGTATTTCGTTATAAGTAAATCAGCTGTTTCTTTATCGTGTGTTGTGAAAAATCTGTTAAAAAAAACACTCCAATTCGTCTTCAAAGATGCAAAAGACTCTATATCTACTCCTAGGGGATACGGTGATAAGGCTTGGATTTTAAGGTCATCTTTATCACTGTAACTCACATACAAAGAAGAGTGACTTAAATAAGGTTTATTGGATGGGGTTTTGTGCATTTTTAAAAGACTCTAGAGATAGATATAAAAAATAGAATTTTTAGTTCGCCCATGTGCAAACTTTAGAGCATTCGCCACCGCATTGACTCGGACAGCAGTATTCAGCTTGAGAAGATGTTGCGATGGCAACGCCTCGTGGTGGTGCGTTAATGATGGCTTGCCAGTCATTGGCCGAGTGAGTCGGTATAAGTATGGGCTTCATACCTGTGTTTTGAATCTCACGGCAGATAGAGTACTCTTCAACAGTCGTTGTGTACCCATTATTAACTTTATAGGCAGGTTTATTGAATCCTGAAATAGCATATATAGCTATCGAAGTTAATAAACCTAAAGTTAATAATAATATTGATCTGCCCACATCTTATTTATATCTTAAATTGTAACATTTTGAAAGGAAAAAACTGTATGTTTCAATCTAAGATGTCTTTATATTTCATAACTTTAGTCTTAGGGGTAACTTTAAACATTTCAGCGAAAGCCCAGCAGACTAGAGCTACGCAAGATGTAAGTTTACCGCCTGAAGTCCAGCAAGTTGATACACAAAGGCTTTATAAAGGATTAGTTGATTTAGGGATTTATCAAACTTATAGATTTACTCCTCAAGATTTAAAAAAACTCAGTGAGTCTCAAGCAGAAGAAATTATAAAAATATATATTAATAACTATTACGTTCAGTACATGTATTTTTCGAAAAATTTGATCATGCAGCCCGTATCTGATAACTATCCGGCAACTGTTATTGATGAGATTCAAAAAACCGTGAATACAAAATACAAAAATAAAAACAAACAGCTTCTAACTCAATTTCATAGAGAAAAGGGTGGAGTCACTATGATTAATAGTTTGTTGTATGATGTTGTATCGAGTGTCATCAATAAATATGAAGTTTCAAAGTTTGGTCAAGCGACAAGACTGCAACTGCCGCCATACCACTCTCCAAATGCTTTGTATTTGGCGTACATGAAAAAACTTAATCTTAGACCGTTAGCTTACAATCCTCCATTTAATCCTGAGATGGATGTTCAAGTATCGGTTGAAAAATTCAAAGACGCATTAATTAATTTACCAGAGGAAAAAACAGAATCTTTAACCCAAAGCAAGAGTTCTTTATTAGATAATAAATGGGTTTATTTGCTTGCTGGTTTTCTTTTAGGTCTATTAGTCTCATTCTTAGTTTCGGCATTAAGGAAAAATGACAAATAATCAAAGCGAACAGTATCGCATTAGCAGTGTAGATTTGTTAAAGTTTTTCGGTGTAATTTCGATGACTTTTTCTCACTGCTTTTTCTTTCTTTATCGAGTACACCCGAATCAAAATTTTTTTTATGATAACAGTTTTTGGGGTAAAACCCTTTTCTACAATGGTTTTAATTCCTTAGTTTTACCTTGTCTTGCAGGTGTGAGCTTTTATGAAACGTTAAGTCCTTATCTACGGGCTGGTGAGTTCAGAAGTATTCCTGTAGTTAAAATCATGAAGCTTTTGATTATTTTGGGATTTATTGAGTCTCTTAAAAATTTCTTCACGTTTGGCTTAAGTGCAGCTTTTCATTGGGAAGTTTTGCATTTTATAGCTTTGTCCTTTGGTGTGATGCTTTTATTTTTAACTCAAACGAATATGGCTACGTTTTTTCAGTTTGTTTTAGCTTTATTTAGTCTAAATGTGATCACCGATGTTATTTTTAATAAAACCTATAATTTTTATCCGCAAGCAGAATTAGGGGCCACTGCATACTGGTTAAATGTTGTGTATATAGCGTTGTTGTTAATCGGAAGCTTTTGGTTATTTTTTAAAACAAAAAACAAAACTAAAAAAATACTGTTAGGCCTTTTGTTTGTGTTGTTATTTGCTGTATCGGTTTTTTATAATTACTCTTCTTCAGAAGTTTTAGTGAGCCTTAACACTTTGCCAATTTCTATATTTGTGCAATTAGGCCAAATCGGAGGTCATATTTGGCCCTTGTTTCCTTGGTTTATTCTGGTGGCATATGGATTTTTGTTGCATTATGCCGTGGTTCAAAAGATTTTTAAACGTTATCAATTGGTTCTTTTATACTTTGCTTGTTATGCGTGTTTTTTTTATTTTTATTTTTTCCAGTATGACAATTATCGTTCCCTTTTAAATAAAGATTATTTTTTTACTTCGGGGTTTTTCAAGCCTAATAGTTACATTGTTTTTCAACTACTGTGCTTTTACACTTGTGTTTACAGTTTATACCATGTTGCATTTAATTTTATTAAAATCAGAAGCCGTTTCATTAAAGAAGTATCCGATGGTATATTGGTTTACTATGTTATTCATATTTTCTTAGCTTGGAAGTTATTGCCTAGCTTTGTATTTGTAATCGACTCTAAATGGTTGGGATTTATTTATCCGATTTGTATTTTTTTTCTGACCTATACATTTGTAAGTGCATATTTGTTTTTTAGTCAAAAAAAGATTCAAGTCAATTTAGCTAAAAAAGTTTTTAAAAGTTAAGTATGGAGTTTTTAAAATGAGTATTCAATATGAGGATTGCGCAATTGTTTCAATGGGATGCTTTTTGCCGGATGCAGCTCATCCAGAAGAGTTTTGGCAGAATCTTGAGAAGAATTCTTGCTCTATAAAGCCTATTTCGCTAGATCGCTGGGATAAGAATATTAATTACAGTCCCTACAGAGAAATGGATGATAAAACTTATTCCCATTGGGGAGCAGAGATTTCTCAAAAAAGTTATGATTTATTGCAAAATAAATGGGCTCCTCAAGAAATGTGGTCACGTTTAGAATTGATGTCTATGGAGACATTTTCTCAAGCTCATAGGAATTTAAACTTAGTTTATGACCCTAAGCGTGTGGGATTAATGTTGGGCTGCATGAATCCTGATGAGTATTATTTTATAACTCGTTTTAAAAAAAATAAATCAGAAGTATATGCTCGTGTTAAAAACATCGTAGAGGAAGAAAAAAATGAAAAAATTAAACGTGGTGAAACGGTTAAGCCTGAATCTAATGAAGAAGAGCTTTTTGAGCAGCATTGCAAAAGATTATACAAAGATATACCTGACTCGATAGACACAATTCTTCCAACTTCAATTTTACATAAAATTTCAAAGAAATTTAATATTGAGGGAACAAGTTTTTTAATTGATGCCGCTTGTGCTTCAGGGATTGCAAGTTTAGATTGCGCGGTGAGCTACCTACAATCTGGAAAGCTTGATTTTGTATTTGCAGGAGCAATAGAGAGCAATTTGGGACAAGGTGCATTTGTTTTATTTAGTAAAGTTGGCGCATTAGCTACTGAGAGAACTTTACCATTTGATAAAAGATCCCAAGGTTTATCACAAGGTGAAGGCTCTGTTATTTTTGGTGTCGAGAGGTTAAGTGATGCTTTAAAAAATAAAAGGAAGATTCATGGAATCATTAAATCTGTTGGAAGTTCGAGTGATGGACGGGTAGCAAGTTTGTTTCAACCTGATTTTGGTGGGCAGATCTTGGCTTTGGAAAGAGCTTACTCGTCTTTAGAAGGCAAACAGATTGATTACCTTGAGGCTCATGGCACAGGGACGCAAATAGGTGATTATACAGAAGAAAGATCTGCTTCACACTTTTTTAACAATTACAAAATACCTATGGGATCTGTAAAGTCTCTGATCGGCCACACTAAAGCTACAGCCGGTGCAGCAGGGTTGTTGAAGTGCCTACTGATGATGGAAAATAGAAAAATTCCCGCAGTAGATTATATGCAAGAGCCCATTCTTTCAGAAAATTCTGATTTGTTTTTTTTAAAAAATGAGTTCAATTTTTCAGAAAAAACTTCGCAAATCAGGTGTGGAATTTCTTCTTTTGGTTTTGGTGGCACAAATTTTCATTTAGTTGTAGATTCGAGTCCAGATCCAAAAAATACAAAAAATCCGCAAACTTCAGAAAAATTTTTTAAATCAGTGTTTTTAGGCCAAAGCAGAATGGCATTTCAGGATTTTGATGAGAACTGGTTTACAAAGAAAGACAGTTTTTACAAAATCCCTCCTAAAAGTATACCTTTTATAGATAAGGCCCAGTTATTAGCAGTACAAGTGACAGCTCAGTTGATGCAGAATGTTTTGAAAATCCCTTTAACGACAGAGGATCGTGATCGGGTTCAAGTTATTTCAGCTAGCTCGATAGGTTTAGATATTTTAAATAATTTAGTAAACCGCATATCATTAGACACTTTGTTTGAGACCATGCGTAAAGATCAAGACGTCGAACATTTTGTTGAAACCGTTAAAAAAGTTAAAAACACCTATCCACGTACCACTGAAGAGTCAGGCCCTGGAATTTTAAATAACGTCATTGCAGGAAGAGTTTGTAATGCATTTCACTTTCGAGGAAGAAACTTTAATATTGATGCCGATATCGCGTCCGTGGCTGCAGCTATAGAACTTGCTAAAATAGATATTCAGTTAGGAAAAACTGATTTTGTCATTATTATTGGTATAGATGAAGAGGTTCACTTGCAGGATTTTAAAGTTGAACGCAAGCAAATAGGAGCATTTGCATTAGCAAGTGATCGATTTGCTAAAAAGTATTTTTTAAATATTAAATCAGAGATTGAGTGATTTTGTATGGAAACATTAAATTTAACATCTTATTACAAACAGAATTATCCACTTATTTTTAAGGATTATCACGGCCAACAATTTGATACGATTGCTTGTATTTTACCAGGGCAGGGAGCTATTCAACCTGGATATCTTAAAACGGATATCAAAAAACTACCTCACATTCAAAGCTACTTAAATCAAGCAGATTTGTGGTATAAAAACCTTTATCCAGAAGCAAAATCCTCAATAACTGATTATGCTGTTAATCCTGAAGTTATTGAAGAGGATAAGTTCCATCTAGTTCAAAATATCTTTTTGCTCGTTGTCACATGTGGTTTTTTTGAGTTTTTAAAAAGCAAAGGCTATGAAAAGTTTGTTCTGACATCACATAGCTTTGGTGAGTATGCCGCTTATGTTTGTGCAGATGTCATTGCTTTGCAAGACATGTTAAATATTGTTCATCAAAGGGAAATTCTGTCACCTAAGCCTTTTTCTTTAGGTGGATTGATTGCATTAAATATTGAAGTTTCTGAATTTAAAAAATTACAGCAGACGGTTGAGGAGTTGCGAAAATGCGATATTGCGAACATCAACTCTGATCAGCAAATTGTCATCGCCGTTCATAAAGATGATGTGACAACGATTTCCAAAGTTTTAAAAAAACAAAGAGTCGCGCACAGAGTTTTGACTGCCGTTGGGCAAGCTTACCATTCTCATCTCATGCAAGAAAGTTCATTGAAGTTCAAAGAGTGGCTAAGTTCGCAAAAATTTAATATCAAGCCATTACGTTATCCTGTATTGAGTTCTGTTAATCAAAAAACTTATCCAGTTAACTATCAATTTACATCTGAAGAGCTCTTTGATCTTTTCGCAAAGCAATTAACCAACCCGGTTAACTTCGTTGAGCAGTTTAGAATTCTGCATCAAGACCATAAAATAGGATCATATTTGCAGTTCATTGATGGCAGTACGTACCTAGATTTTATTAAAAATTGCAAGGGTTATGAAAATCCAGAGAGTATACAGCTTTCTTCTATAGATTTCTTTTATAAAACAAATACAGGTGGCTTGCAAAAATCACAGTTGGATCTAGAAAAATTAAAAAACAGCAACATTTTTAAAAAATTAAGCGAGCATATTGAATCAGTAACAGGGTTTAGTGTTGTAGAAATTGAAATCATGGATCAATTTCAGGAAGATCTTAGAATTGATTCAATCAAAAAGGCGGAAATCGTTTTTAAAACCTTGGAAGATTTTAATATTCATATTGAAGAGAGTTTAAGTCTTGCGCAATTTAAAACAATTGCTGAAGTTGTGCATTATCTGGATGAAGTAAAGCATTCATCAAAAAACAAAAAGAAAAAGAAATTTTTCAATGACGTGAATAATTTCATGGGATGCTACCAACCAGTTAAGTTACAAAAAAGTATTGAAAAATATCCGCAATACCGCGATATCTCTTCTAAATTTTTAGACATATCGGTTATTAAGATAGATAGTTTCTTAAAAGCCGATATATTTAAAACAGGATCTGAAAAAAGCGATGTCATTGTTTTGGATGTCACTGATTTAAAAAATCATTTCAACGAAAAGCCTTACACAGAAAAAAGCTTTGCGCAGTTTTTTAATTACTTTCAAAATTTGGCGATAGATCTTAAAACAAAGGCTTCTTACACTCTGGGGTTTAAGCTTGTGCTATGCACAGAGCAGGATTTTACGCATTTTCAAGCCGTGAATGCATTTTTTAAAAGTTTAAGTAAAGAAATGAGCGTTCCCTACAAAGTCATCGAATTTAACCGAAGTAAAAACATATTTTCGGAAAAATTGGAAACTATTCGTCATGAGTTAAATGATGTTTACGCAACAGATGTTGTGTATGAAAATGAGCTTCGGTTTGTTAAAACCTGGAGTGCTTTAGAACTACCAGAAAAAAATCCAAGGCATCAGTTTACAAAAATCGTGGTTATTGGCGGAGCTAAAGGGTTTATGGCTTCGCAACTCGCAATGCTTAAGATGCCGCATTTGCATATTTGCTTGCTAGGACGCTCTTCAGGTGATGATCAGGAAATTCAAAAGTTTTTAAAAAAGAACAAAGCTAATTTTTCTAACTTGGAGTATATCTCTTGTGATGCCTCTAAATTAGAAAAGCTATCAACTGTTTTAAAGCAGGTGGAAAATCTTTGGGGAGGGCAGCCGATAGATTTAATCATCAATGCTGCTGGATATGAAAAAAGTGAAAACTTGGGTGACAAAGATTTATCCACAGCTCAAAACGAGTTTGCAAGTAAATACATGGTAACTGCAAATTTGAATGATTTGAAAAATAAATTTAAATTCAGGGTTTTGAATTACTCTTCAATAGTAGGATCTTTTGGCAATGAAGGGCAAACTGTGTACAGTTTTGCGAATGGCTACCAAATGGAGCAAAATGATTTAAGTATTCTTTGGCCTGCTATTGATAGCGTAGGAATGACTCTGAATAAAGGTCTTTATGAAAAAATGAAAGCCACAGGGATTCATTTCGCTAAAATTGATGAGACCACCAAGTTACTTCAGTACGTTTTAAGCCATTACGACGATATTCTAAATACCACAGACAATATTTTAATGACTCATCCTCAGGATATTTTTCTATTTAAATCAAAATCTTTGGATTTAGTTAGGCTACGTACTTTAGCAGGGTTGATGACAGATATTCAAGATGTCAGTTTTTCCAAAGAGTTCCATTTGCAAAGAGATGGATTTTTAAATGACCATAAAATTGAAACATCAGTTGTTATTCCAGCCTCGTATATTGTGAGTCTGTTTTTAAATATTGCAGGCTATTACTCTGAGAGCATTAAGCTTGAGGCCTTTGCTATTAAAAATATTATTTTATTTACGCAGCAGTATTTAAACTGTACTTTGCAGTTCACACCTGAAATGGTTAAAATTAAAAATAAAAACAAACTTCTTGGTTTTAAAGCCTCAGTCAGCACCCAAATTGAAAACTACGCTGCTCGTCTTAGCTTCACCGAAATCGGTGAAAAACAAGATAAAACATTTCCTCGTAAAGGGCAGAACTACACGCAAAGTGTTATCATGAACACAATTTACTCGGAAGAGTGTGTTAATTTTGGACATAAATTTCAGCTGATCGAAAATATTTACTTCAATCTCAAAGAAGGTAAGCATGATATTTTAGGATTAAGCTTTAAAAATCTCTATTATTACTCAGGAGACGCAAGATTTGATGCTGTGATGTTCATGGTAGAGGCCGCTTTTCAAATGTCGTGTGTGAATGGATTACTTACTCATAAAGGTTTAGGTATTCCTTCACAGTTTGAAAGCTTAGAGATTTTTAATATAGATTTCAAGTTTTTAAAACTTGTTCCCGAGCTTCTGGAAAATGAACGTTCCATTCAAGGTTTTTTCTGTAACGTATACATTTACAACGAAGATGACAAATGTATCGGAGTGTTAAAAAAACTTGAAATGATCCCTATCAAAAATTTTGAGCAGTTCCCAATTCGATTTGAGGACAAGGTTCAAGAGATATGAGTCAAAAGGCACTTGTCATAGGTTCAGGTCTAGGCGGTTTGTCGGCAGCGGCAACACTTGCAAAAAACGGTGTGAAAGTTCATTTGATCGAGGCTCATGATAAAGTTGGAGGATTTGCTACGAACTATCGCCGTGGCAAGTATCGAATGGAGTCAGGTATTCATTTGTTGGCAGGAGATCATGAAGAAAGTTTGTATCATGAGATTTTTGACTATTTTGAAATCAACAAAAACATATCTTTTGTAAGGCCACCATTATTCTACAAGTGTTTTGTTAATGATGAGACCTATGAAATCCCATTTGAAATTGAGGCTTGCTTTGATTATTTGTCTAAAAAATTTCCTGATTCACGTGCAGGATTACTTAAATACTTTGAAGTGATGCAAGTTATTTCAAAGCAATTCAAAGAGCACTCTTTGCGCAAACCCTTCATAGCAGCCAATAGCCCTTTTTTTTCAGCTTTCTACAGCCAATTAAGCTATTACTGGAAAATGAGTATAGGAACATTTTTAGATGGCATTATCACAAACCCAGATTTGAAAATGGTGTTATTGGCTAATGTTACGTTCTACCATAACAATCCTTATGAGCTCAGTTTAGTTATGTTCATGGTATCACAAATGAGTTACATGCAAGGTGGCGGATATTATATTCAAGGCGGGTCACAAGTTTTTTCGGATTACTTAAAAGATATTATTTTGAAAAATAGTGGGACTGTAACCTTAAAGCATAAGGCTCATGAGTTTATAGTAAAGGGCAAAACAATAACAGAAGTTAATTACGCTAAAGTTACGAAGCCTGAAGATGTGATTACAGAAAGTGCTGATTACGTTGTGATGAATGGAGCACGACCCGAAGTTTTTGAAACTCTGATCAAAGGACATGATTTTAAAACGCAAGAACCTGAATTAGGTATCTCAGCCAATACCGTTTACTTTGGCTTAAATAAGCCTTTACGCGAATTAGGCTCTACTGCTTACATGCAGCTGTTCTTGCAGAATAAAGCTAACTATTTAAGTTTAAATGCCAATAAAGAAAGTTATGGAATCCTGGATTACAGCTTCATGGATACAAAGCTTTGTGCTGATGGCGTATACTGCTGTGAAGTGATCCAGATGGATCATATGTCGCAATGGTCAATTGATAAAAACGAGTATAAAAAGCAAAAACAAATGCATTTAGAGAACGTGATGGAGTTTTGTGAGTCACAGTTTAAAGGTTTTAAAGAGAGCGTAATTTTTACAGAAGTTAGTACGCCTCAAACAGTTAAGAGGTATGTTCATACACCTCAAGGTGTTATTTATGGCTACAAGCCAACACCAGATTTTTTTATAAAAAGAGCATCGCAGTTTAGTTTTTACCAAGGAGCGAAAGACGAACGTTTAAGTAATTTATATTATGCTTCCGCTTGGTCTTTTTTGCCGGGATTCACCGGGACGCTCATAGCGGGCTACAAAGCTGCTCGCGAGATTTTATCTTCAAGATAATACAGCGTCTAAATTACCATTCGATTTATTGTTTTGATTTATTCAAATTTGATTAATAGAGTTTTCTTCAATTGGCTTGGTATAAGTTTTATGAATTTTATCCCACACGACTAAAAATGATCCATAATTTGAGTCTACATATTTACGTTCAGATTGATGGTGATTCCAATGGTATTCAGGTGTGACGATGATGTGCTTCAACCAATTTAGATATTTTGGTAATCGTATATTGCTGTGATGGAACATGCCGTTTGCTACCAAGATAAGCCTAAGTAAAGTGATTTCATAAAAACTAATTTTAAAAACGAGAGCAAATAAAAATGTCCAAAAATATTGAAGAGTTAATTCTACATAGTGAAAACGAAAGCTTGTGGAAATATCAACAAAAAAATCTTCATGATGAAAACGATGATAACGTCTTAAAAACCGTGATGTGTGATTTAATCTGTGCCACCAATAATTTGCGTAGTCATAAATAATGTAAAATAATATTAGCAGGAGCCAATTGAATTTTTTTGGAAAAGAAAAGTAATTTCTTAAATATGGACTATCATAGTATTGATAATACTTAAACCAAAAATAATCAGTAAATAGATTAATCGCAAATATCCAGAATAACGCTAGTAGGAGATTGTGTATAAATCTAAGATATTTTATATTTATAAAACGTGTAATTTTTGATGATTCATATTTAAAAAGTAAGTCTTGTCTGCGAGGCCAAAGAAGTTGCCATAAAAGAAGTGCAAAAAATAATATGTTAATAAGAATTAAAGACACTTGTAATTTTTTGCAACTTATTTATTTTTAGGAAGAAATTTTTTTTCCATAGCTTCACGCTCTTTTTTTTCTTTTTCAAGAAGAGCTTCAGTTTTAAATGCAAACTTATGAGCAACATAAAAAGGACGTCCTTCTGGAGGGATAGGAAATGAGATACTTTTCATTTTATTTACAAGACAAGTATTCATCTCTTCTTCAGCTGTCGAGTCTACAATTTGTGGGTTATCAACTGAACCAGATGATGAAATCGTCCAATCAATTTTTACAGAGATAAATTCTTTTTTAGGGTTTGATTTCAACCAATCCAAATAGCATTCTTGGATAGTTTTTGAGTTTTTGACTATCGTATTTTTAACTTGTTCTTTTTCATAGGGATCAATTTCTTGACCATCTTTGCCCGTAGGATTTTTGGCTTTTGGTGCCAGCGGAGCTTCATTTGATGCTGCTGTTATTCCATTTGCGACTTGTGGGTGATCTTTGAGCGAGATCTCACGCGTGATAATATATGTTGTTAGAACTGCAATGATTACAATAAAGGCCAAATTTGTTTTAGAGATATTCATATTTTTAGTTTAGCGCAATTTTGGATAGAGGCAATTTAAGACTCTACTTAAGTAGAGCTTTAGCAAGCTAGACAGATGATTATCTTCGGCATTGCATTACACAAGCTTTAAGTGTGTAGAGTCATTGTATTTTATGCTACACAAATATTATGAAAACTTCAGAACAAGACGTCCTAAATTTTTTAAGTGCTGTCAATGCTGTACGAAAGAGACATTTCGATAAGCTGTGCTAAAATGAGATATTTTTAAATTTTTTCTTAATTTTCTAGAAAAAACCAAGGTCTATATTGAGACAAAATTGAAAGATATTTAGATTTTAGTGTTATTGTATTAATATTATTTTAGGGGGATTTATGAATCGTTCAAAATGGCTCAAATCAGGCTCGGCGTTGCTTTTTGGCTCTGTCGTTTTATTCTCTTATCAGAACTGCTCTTCGCAAGGCAAAATGAAATTTGCTTTAGCCAGCGTGGAAGAGAAATTTGGTTCAATTAAATGTTCAAATTTCGGAGAGAGTCACACAAGCTGTTTGAGCAGCGCTTACGGATTAATCGGTAAACTGTATTATTTTTTGGATAAAAGAACCAATGCTCTTGATATTGCGTCTTCCATTCCGAATTTAGTGTACGATAAAGAAAACAGTGCAGTGGCATTCCCGAGTGGCCTGACAAGTGTGAACATGCTGATCAGTAAGGGGTACACGAGCGACACTTACATTTTGATGCAGAGAGTGTCCACTCCAGCTATTTCTTTTAGTGGCGGCTTTCAAATGGAAGATGGGTCGGTGATCAAGGACGCTCAGGGAAAAACTTTGATAGAAGCTTTTGCTTTGGATTTAAAAGGAAAGCTCAAACTTGGTCCGGGAATGCAAGAAGGTTTATATGAAATCGCCACTTTATCGGATGACGGTTCCATCCTCGAGTTAGATACAAATGGAGACGGGCAATATGACTTTACACTTAACAGTGATGGTTTGCAGTCTCCCAAATTATCTTGTTTGACAAAGGCTTTCACTTTGAATGAGTCAAGTCGTTTACCTCTGAGGTTAAGGTATTATCAAGGACCTCGGCAAACTATCGCATTGACGCTCGTCATGAGAAAAATTTCTTCAGTTCAGGATGCGGGGAAGGATATTGGCTGTGGTGTATCTGACGGTGCTGGTGTTTACTGGTTCGGCGGAATTTCAAGCGATGTTAATTACAAACCTGAGTATAATAATTCCCCATTTGGAGATTTGCTGAGAAGAGGCTGGTTTGTCCCGCCAAAAGAAGCTTTCGCTCTTCCTGATACACTGTAAGAAAATTACAGCGCGCTTTTAACTGAGATAAGCTTCTTTAACGCGTGGATCATTTAACAAGGCCTTGCCGCTTGCGTGCAAGGTGAGAACTCCAGTTTCTAAGACGTAAGCATAATCAGAGACTTCTAAGGCCAAAGTGGCATTTTGTTCAACGATGAGCAAACCCAGTCCTTGATTTTTTAAAATAACAAACTTATCAAAAATTTGTTCGACAATAACAGGAGCTAATCCTAAAGAAGGTTCATCAAGCATAAGGTATTCAGGCT
>JBKBTW010000036.1:0-16524 GCA_046291245.1 Pseudobdellovibrio sp.
TCCGTCTTTGGAAGTGAGAATAAATCAGGCACTCATAGTAGGGGATATCATTGGGTGGTCACGACGTTAAACTATAAATTGATGCAAAGTCCCATTTCTAAAGAGCTCCACAATAAACTTACAGATCTTATTTATTGGCCTTTTCATGATGGAGTAAAGGCTTTGTTTGGCCGCTATAAAAAAGCTGGATTTAAAAATGTCTTTCACTTAGATGCGCATTCGATGCCTTCTTTGGGGACAAAAATGCATAAAGATCCGGGTCAGTACAGAGCAGATATTGTGGTGAGTGACTGTTTAGGTGCAAGCTGCCATGTTCAGTATAAAGATCTTGTTATTGAGTCTTATAAAGAAGTAGGTTTTTCAGTGGCTTACAATTGGCCCTATATGGGTGGTCGAGTGACTGAACAGTATGGACATCCCGAGTTAGGTCAGCAGACTCTTCAAGTAGAACTCAATCGTGCACTTTATATGGATGAGGTGACTAAAAAAATAAAACCTGATTATATTTTAGTGCAAGAGCGAATTGCTCAAGCTTTAGAGCGCATCAAAATGCAGCTTCCAAATTTAAACATCTAAGTATATAAGGTTTCAATGCGATTTAAAAATCCAATACTGAATAAATTCTGGAGATTCTCGACATCATTTCAATTAGGTATTCCTGTATTAGTGGCCATTACAGTCTTGATCACATGGGGAACAATTGTTGAATCCATGTATGATGCTTATGCTGCACAAAAAATTGTCTATAAAAGTTGGATGATGTATGTATCGATGGGGCTTTTGGTTTACAACTTAGCTATTGTCATCGTTGATCGTTGGCCTTGGAAAAAACGTCACACGCCTTTTATTTTGGTTCATCTTGGAATCATCGTTTTAATCTTAGGTGGATGGGTCACTCATAAATTTGGTCTTGATGGATCGATGATGCTTCCAATTAATGGGAAGAGTAATTATGTCTCCGTTCCAGAAACTGATATCGTGATTTATGCGACATTTGACGGGGATAGATACACTAAGTTTTACGAAAAAGAGGTCGATTTTTTCAGTTATCCTCCATCTGAAAAACATCCTTATAAAATCAGCTTAGGTGATAAAGAGTTGGTTATTCAGAAGTATTTGAAATACGCACGGATCAGTAAAAAACTTCAAAAAACAGATGACGAAAACGCAGGTGGGTCTGTGAAAATCCAATTGCAAAATCCTAACGTAAAGCAAGTGGAAACCTTGACTCAGCCAAGTAAGAATAAATCAGTTGATGTTAATTTGGGGCCATTAAAAATCTACTTTGGACATTCTGTAAAGGAAAAAGGTCGTAAATCATTAGAGATGAATGAAGTTTACTTAACGGCCAAGTCTATAGATGTGGTTGAGTATGAGTTTTATCGCAAGCAAGAAAATAAACCTTATAAAAGAGGGGACTTGCATATTGGTGATGTTGTCCAAACGGAATGGATGGGGTTAGAGTTAAGATTGTTGGATTATCTTTCTAAAGCTACGGAAGAGTGGGAGGCTTTAGAAGTTGAAAGACCTACGCCTTTAACAACGCCAGCGCTTTTGGTTCAATATGGTGAAAAAACTCATTGGGTTTTGTTAAACGATATTATTAAGTTGTTTGGTGAAAATGCGGCTTATTTAGTGAGTTATCAAAATCGTCGTTTAGATATAGGTTTTCCCGTGAGTCTGAAAAAATTCGAAATGACTCATTACGACGGCACGATGAAGGCTAAAACATACTCGAGTGAAGTGATCATAGAGCCTAAAGATCTTCCGCCCGTCACTGGGCTGATTGCAATGAATGAGCCAGTGAAATTTGGTGGATACACATTTTATCAATCAAGCTTTAATCAAGATGAAAAAACAGGTGAACCTACAGCTTCGATATTATCAGTTAATTATGATCCAGGACGCTGGATAAAATATTTAGGGTCATTTATTTTATCTTTAGGGATAGTGTGGTTATTTGTTCAGACTCGCAAAAGAAAGACGGCATTATGATTGAAAAATTAAAAGATAGGTTGAAATCGAAATCTGTTTTTGGAGTGTGTATTGCGTTTGTCGCATTGGTAGCGCAAGTCAGTTTAGCGCAAAACAGCGAGGCTGTTCAGTCGAGCGCAGTTGAACAAGTTGAGATTAGCTCTCCATACAAGGCTGGTGAGGCTATTCGGTATTTGCCGGTGCAAGATGCTGGTCGAGTTAAACCTTACGATACATTTGCTCGTGAACTTTTAGAGATTGTGTATGGTAAAACAAAGTATAAAACAGAGTCAGGGGATTCAGCTCCAGCCTATTTGATCGTTTTAACTTGGATGTTATCGCCAGATAGCTGGGTGCAGCGTCCACTCTTTGAGGTGAACCATCTTGATGTTAAGAAAAAGCTGGGTTTAGCTGATGATAAAAAATATTTTTCAAGTGAAGAACTGTTTAACTCAGATAAATTTCAAAATTTAATGCAAGAGCTGACAGATAAAAGAGAGAGTCGTGAGAAGCTTACACCTTATTATCAAGCTCTACAGCGATTGCAAAATCAAATGATTTATTTTAGAGAGTTAACGTCGGGTCGCTTGTTGAAGTTGATGCCACAAGTGAATTCATCCTCACAAGCTTCGGCTGATAGAACTTGGTTGTCTGTTTCTGAGTTGCCTGCTGAGCAACAGCAATTGTTTTTAAAAGTCAGTCAAAATGTCGCTGAGTATTTAGGGGCTTTGGCTGCAAAACAAGGTGTCGAAGTTGCGGCAAGTGATTTAGACAAATCTGTTATAGCTTTAAGACAAAATATAGCCCAAACCACAGGGGATGAGTATCACGCAGCTCGCAAAGTTGATTCTGAAGTTTTTTACTATGATATGCACCCATTTAGATGGGCGTACATCCTGTACTTTGTGTCTGCGCTTATTTTGCTGTTTATATGGGTGCGAAATCTGAATTCTGGAATGACTCTGGTGTGGTGTTTAGTGCTGTGTGGTTTTGCGATTCACACTTTGGGTTTTGGTTTTAGAGTTTATTTAGCTGAAAGGCCTCCGGTCACAAACATGTATGAGACGGTTGTGTGGATGTCTTGGGGGGCTGTTTTATTTTCGATGATTTTAGAAAAGATTTACAAGTTTAAATCTTTGATATTTGCAGGAGCTCTTGTTGGTTTTGTGGCTATGGTAGTAGCTGATACTGCGCCTGCTGTTTTGGACCCGAGTATTCAGCCACTAGAAGCTGTTTTAAGAAGTAATTACTGGTTAATTGTTCATGTGATGACAATCACGATTTCTTATGCGGCTTTTGCTTTGGCTTTTGGTTTAGGGGATATTGGTTTAGTTTATTATGCTATTGATCCGGATAAATACAAAGATCAGATTCAAAAAATTACCACAGGTGTTTATCGTTCAATGCAAATTGGTGTGGCTTTTTTAGCTCCAGGTATTATTTTAGGTGGTATATGGGCGGATTATTCTTGGGGTAGATTCTGGGGATGGGATCCTAAAGAGACTTGGGCTTTAATTGCGCTTTTGGGTTACATAATAATTCTTCATGCTCGTTTGGTGAATTGGATTCAAAACTTTGGAATGTTAGTTTCAGGTGTGATGACTTTTAACTTAGTTATTATGGCGTGGTATGGAGTTAACTTTATACTTGGCGCAGGGCTTCACTCGTATGGTTTTGGTGCCGGCGGTGTGGAGTATGTTTCTATCTTTGTATTGTTACATATTTTATTCATAGTTTATGTATATGTTGTGAAGAGAATGAGTCGTCCGCGCTTATAGGCAAAAAAAGTTTTCTGCTAAGAGTGCAATAAAACATTGCGTAAATGATGTTACATTTTAAATACTTGTGTCTTGTTTGTATAAAACTTCATGAACTTTGATACTTTTGATATTCTTTTTAAAATAAGAGCATTATTTTTCGAGAAATTGTGTATTTTGAAGGCGAGCCGTCTACTTTTAAACACACTTGGGTGATTATTCTAGATTAAAGATGTAAAGTTGTTGCTTTGTCTTTAGGCATTAACATCTTGATATCTTTAGGAGATTATCAATTAACATTCAAATTCTCTCGTGACATTTTCATTGTATTGAATTTTAATTAACATCAAAGAAAGGCGAGTATATGTCCGTTATTCTCAACTCATGCAGAGCAACTCTGTATCGTTCTATTTTTGTTTTGGGGTTATTAACCTCAACTGTATTGGTTTCTGGCTGTCTTTGGCAAAATCCAGATGGTGGTCAAAGAGTCGGAATTGGTTATAATAAAGGTTATGCTCCAGAGCAGCCGATAGCATTTAGTCATGAATTGCATGTGGGAACACAGAAAATTCAATGTCAATATTGCCATAACCAAGTGGAGAGATCTAAATCTTCAAATATTCCGTCATTATCGACATGTATGAACTGTCACCAACAGGTTGCAGGCCGTAATGATCCGGATGGAATTAAGAAATTACGTGATGCCTATGCCGATGGTAAATCAATTGAATGGGTTAAAGTTCATATGTTACCTGATCACGTTTCATTTAATCACCAAGCGCACGTTACTCGTGGTGTAAGTTGCCAAACTTGTCATGGTGAAATCGAAAAAATGGCTAAAGTGTATCAATACTCGGATTTATCGATGGGCTGGTGTGTGAACTGTCACCGTCAACCCGAGAATAAAGCTCCGCTTAACTGTACGACATGTCACCAGTAAAGAAAAGAGTTTGAGATGTCTCATATAGAAAATAACAATTTAGAAGGTAGTCAAAACAACATGAAAGAAAATGAAAACAACCGTCCGGTGATCGAGAGAGACCGCACGTATTGGAAATCTTTTGAAGATTACAACAATACTCCAGAGTTTCAAGCCGCTCTTCAAACTGAGTTTATGTCTTCTCCATTGAGAGCTGAATCTGCTGATGAGGGCACTGAGAAAGATGGATTTGCACGTCGTGAGTTTTTGAAGTTGATGGGTGCATCTATTGCTTTGACGAGTGCTGCTGGTTGTATTCGTCGCCCAGTGCAAAAAATCGTTCCTTATAATAAACAACCCGAAGATGTAACGGTTGGTGTTTCTAACTGGTACACATCATCTTATTTTGATGGTCAAGAGGGGTTTGGTTTATTAGTTAAATCACGTGAAGGTCGTCCAGTTCATATTCAGGGTAATCCTGTTTTCCCATTAAATGGCAGTGCCGTTTCAGCTAGAGCACAGGCTTCATTGTTGGGTTTGTATGAACCTGACCGTTTACAAAAGCCATACAGAAATCTTTTTAATGAAAAACGTACTAATAAAGAAACTGTAGGAATTTCATGGGAAGATTTAGATAATAAAGTCGTTGAGGCTTTGCAAAAAGGTGGCGTGGCCATTCTTTCGGGAAATATAGCTTCTCCATCGACTCGTGCTGTTATCAATGATTTTAAAGCTGGTTTCGGTGCGGATCACTACACTTGGGAGTCTTTAGCTCAAGATGATATTTCTGAAGGTCAAAAATTATCATATGGTGAAGCTGTTGTTCCTGCTTATCGTTTTGATTTAGCGCGTATGATTGTTTCAATAGACGGAGATTTTTTAGGAACGTTAGGCCCAGTAACTAAATCAACAAAAGAATATGCAGCTGGTCGTAAAAATATTGAGACAATGTCACGATTGGTTTCTTTCGATTCGACATACTCTTTAACTGGTGCAAATGCTGATATCAGATTTAGAATTAAACCATCGCAACAATTAGATGTTGTAATGGGGTTAATTGGTGAATTAATTTCTTCAGGTAAAGTTTCTGTAGGTGAATCTATTAAATCAACAGTATCTTCTTTTGGAAATGCTGCTGCTAAACTTGGTTTTGATGCGAAAGCTTTTGCAAAAGTAGCGGAAGATTTATGGAAAAATGCTGGCCAATCAGTTGTTGTGGCTGGCGGTATTCAAACAAAAACACAAGATGCGGTTCAATTGCAAGTAGCAGTTAACTACTTAAACTCATTACTTGGTAATGATGGTAAAACTGTTTTAGCGTCTTCAGGTAATAAGCATTTAACAGCTTCATATGAACAACTTTTTTCATTGATTAATAAAATGAACTCAGGTGCTGTTAAAACGCTAATTATTTACAGGTCGAATCCTTTTTATCATTTAAATAAAGACTTTGGGTTTCAACAAGCCTTATCAAAGGTAGAAAATGTTATCTATATTGGCGATAAAATGGATGAAACAGCACGTTTTGCTCATTTTGTTGCGTCAGATAATCATGCTTTAGAGATGTGGGGCGACACTGAGTTTGCAAGTGGTTTGTATGGAATACATCAACCTCTTATTCGTACAATGTATGACACTCGTTCATTTCAACTATCATTAATGACATGGGCGTACATGGCTAAAGTTGGCCCTCGTCGTATCCAAGATTATGAAACATATTACGATTACCTAAGAGCTTTCTGGAAAGAGGAGATGGCTCCTAAATTAGCTAAAGGCAAATCTTTCGAAGATTTCTGGAATGAGTTATTGCAAGCAGGTTTTGTAGGTGAAGTTGCGAACTCGTCTTCAAGAGTATTTAAAGCTGATGCTTTTTCTGCAATTAAGAAAAAAGAAAAATCCGATGCGCAATACGAACTGGTTTTATACCCAACAGTGCAGTTAGGAGATGGGGCATTAGCCAATGTAGGTTGGTTGCAAGAGTTACCAGATCCTGTAACTAAAATTGTTTGGGATAATTACGCTTGTGTTTCTTTGAAAACAGCAGAGCAAAATAAGCTTAAACAAGGTGATGTTATTGAGTTAAGTGTTAATGGCAAAACATTGTCTTTACCGACTCACATTCAGCCAGGTTTGCATGATGGTGTAGTGGCTGTAGCTGTTGGGTACGGACGTACTCATGCAGGTAAAGTAGGTAATGGCATTGGTCAAAATGCTTATGAGCTTGTGAGTGCAACTCAAGGTGAGGCTTTATTCTCGGGCTTGCCAGTTGAGTTCAAAAAAACGGGCAAAAAATATGAGCTAGTGACAACTCAAGGTCATGACTCAATGGAAGGCCGCCAAATCGTTGTTACAGCTACAAATAAAGATTACGAAAAAAATAAAGAAGCGAATATTCATAGACATCACACATGGAATATTTGGGCTGGTCATCAATACAACGGTCATAAATGGGGTATGGCGATCGACTTAAATACTTGTACGGGATGTTCAGCGTGTATGACGGCGTGCCAATCTGAAAATAATATTCATGTTGTTGGTAAAAAGTACGTTATGCAAGGACGTGAAATGCATTGGATTCGTATCGATAGATATTACACAGGCAATCCAGAAGAGGCTCAAGCTGTTTTCCAACCAGTTATGTGTCAACACTGTGATAATGCTCCATGTGAGACTGTGTGCCCTGTAGCTGCGACTGTACATAGTAATGAAGGTTTAAATGAGATGGTTTACAACAGATGTGTTGGTACACGTTACTGTTCAAATAACTGTCCATATAAAGTACGTCGTTTTAACTGGTTCAACTATGCCAAATTGATCGAAAAACCAATGCATATGGCTTTAAATCCAGAAGTTTCAGTTCGTGCTCGCGGTGTCATGGAAAAATGTACATTCTGCGTTCAAAGAATTAAAGAAGCTAAAAATATTGCTAAACAAGAAGATCGTCCATTGAAAGATGGCGATGTTAAGGTAGCCTGTGCAACGGCATGTCCGACTCAAGCTATTATGTTTGGTGATTTAAATGATGATAACTCAAAAGTGGCTAAAGCATTTAAAGCTGAACCTCGTTCGTATGCATTACTTGAAGAGTGGCATGCAAAACCGTCAGTTAGGTACTTATCTAAAATTAAAAATAACGATCAATTAACTCCTGCTAAGGAAGGAGCTGGACATGCTTAAGCGTAATCAGCTTGTATTGGGTAATAAGTCACTTAAGGATGTTACAGATGATATCTGTGCTCCGATAGAAAGAGTGCCATCTAAAGAGTGGATGGGACTTTTCTTGAGTGCTAAAGCTTTATTTATATTCTACATCTTAACAATTGCTATAGTTGTTTCGACAGGTATGGGGCTTTTAGGTGTGAATCATCCAGTTGCTTGGGGTACGATGATTATCACATTCGTTTTCTGGGTAGGTATTGGGCACGCAGGAACTCTTATTTCTGCGATTTTATTCCTGTTCAGACAAAAATGGAGAACTTCTGTAGCTAGAACTGCTGAGGCCATGACGGTTTTTGCGGTTGCAACTGCGGGGATCTTTCCGTTAATCCATACAGGTCGTCCTTGGTTGGATTTTTGGTTATTTCCGTACCCAAATCAGCGTGGTCCATTGTGGGTGAACTTCCGTTCTCCATTATTATGGGACGTTTTCGCAGTTTCTACATATGCGACGGTTTCATCAGTATTTTGGATTGTGGGGATGATACCAGATTTAGCTACGGTTCGTGATCGTGCTAAAAATGCAATTCGTAAAAAAATCTATGGTGTTTTATCTATGGGTTGGAGAGGAACTGCTAAACAGTGGTCACACTTTGAGATGATTTACTTAGTGTTAGCTGGTTTATCAACTCCGCTTGTTTTATCAGTTCATACGATCGTTTCTTTCGACTTCGCGGTTTCTGGTTTGCCAGGCTGGCACACGACGATCTTTCCACCGTATTTTGTTGCTGGTGCGATCTTCTCTGGTTTTGCGATGGTTATCACTTTAATGAGTTTAATCCGTATTGGTTTTCCTCAGTTTAAAGATTACATCACAATTGATCATATGGAAGTGATGAATAAGATCATCATGATGACGGGTCTATTAGTTGGTTACGCGTACGCATCAGAGTTTTTAATTGCTTGGTACTCAGGTAATGATTACGAACGATATGTCTTCATGAATAGAGCCATGGGGCCTTATGCATGGTCATATTGGATTATGATTTTCTGTAACACAGTTGCCCCTCAGGTTTTCTGGTTTAAAAAGTTTAGACGTTCTATACCTGTAATGTTTGTTGTATCTATTTTCGTGAATATTGGTATGTGGTTTGAACGGTTCGTTATTACAGTAACTTCGTTGCACCGTGATTTCTTGCCATCAAATTGGGGACAATATGCTTGGTCGATGTACGACACTGCGATCTTAGTGGGTTCATTTGGTATGTTCTTTACGATTTTCTTATTGTACTTAAGAGTACTTCCTGCGGTTTCTATCGCAGAGGTTAAACCAGTGCTTAATGTTGGCCGCGATGATGAACATGGAAAGGGGCACTAACATGAATAAAAAAAGAGCTATCGGTGGTATAGCCGGAATATTTTTAGATGAGACGACGACGATTACAGCAGCTACACGTGTACGTGAGTCAGGTTTTGTAAAATTTGATGCCATTACTCCTTATCCTGTTCATGGAATGGAGGAGGCTTGTGGTATTAAGCGTTCGCCAATTCCTTATGTAACTTTCATTGCAGGTTGTGTTGGTCTGTTAGCCGCACTTGCTTTAACTTATTACACGTCAGTTATAGATTGGCCAATCAATGTGGGTGGTAAACCACTATTTTCTTTACCTGCATTTGTGCCTGTTATGTTTGAGTTAACGATTTTATTTGCAGCTTTAGCTTCAGTGGGTGCTTTTTTCTATCTTTGTGGTTTACCAAAAGTAGATCCACCAATTATTGATAAAGATTTAACTTGCCATAAGTTTGCTATTTTTATTCCTGAAAATGATATTGGCTTTAACTCGGATCGTGTTGAGAAGTTGTTAAAAGATTTGGGCGCTGTTGAGATTAAAAAAATGGCGGAGTTTTAAGATGAAAAAAATATTAAATGTAACGCTATTGTTAGTTGTATCAGTAGGAAGTTTTTCTGTTTTATCTGGCTGTACTGATAAATCAAAACCAAATGTTGAACTTATACAAGATATGATGGAGAACCCGGCGATTAAATCTCAAGAATATGATGAGGCATCACCTAATCATGCGGGTATGCGTGTTCCTCCTGAGGGAACGCAACCTCAAGGCTTTGAACCTTATAAGTATGCGACTGATATTGAAGGTGCAGCTAAAAATGTAAACCCAATTGCAGGTCAATTCACAGAAGAAAACTTAAAAACAGGTATAAAATACTACACGATTCACTGTGCGATCTGTCACGGAGCGCAAGGTGAGGGTGGAGAGAAATTATCTGTAGCTGAAACTATGGCGCTAAAGCCACCAGCTGTAACATCGGACAAAATTAAAGGTTGGACTGATGGTCAAATTTATCATGTTATTACAATGGGACAAGGTGTGATGGGTCCTTATGCATCTCACATCCCTGCAAAATATAGATGGCAGGTTGTAAACTACATCAGACATTTACAAGGTAAAGGAAATTAATCATGGGATCTTCTAATCATCATCATGAGTTAAAATTAGAAAAATTTGAGACACCACAAAACTTAAAAACAGCTATTTATGCTTCACTTTTTATTGGAGCTATTGGTTTGATTTATGGTTTGCTGAAATCGCCTGAACGTTTGTGGACATCTTACTTAGTCGCATTTTTCTTTTTTGCGTGCTTAGGTTTAGGTGGAATGTTTTTTATTGCATTTAATCATGCAGCTAAAGCTGGATGGAGTTCTTCAATCAGACGTATAGCTGAGGCTTTCACAAGTTATTTACCAGTGATGGTTGTCACGAGTTTGATCATGATTTTAGGCTTTAAATACTTATATGCATGGGCAGACCCAGCACAAGCATACAGAATGACAGGTGGTAAGGCGCTTTACTTAGCTCCTTGGTTTGTTATTTTAAGAATTGTAATTTTCGGTTTAGGCTGTTTAGCGTTTAAAAAGATTTTGGTCGGAAACTCTTTAAAGCAAGATAAAAATGGAGATGACTCTTTAACGCTTAAAAACGTAGGATTCTCTATTGGTTTTATTGCATTTTTTGCGATTTTCTTTTCTTTGTACTCTATAGATCTTTTGATGTCATTATTGCCAAGCTGGTACTCAACTATTTATGGTATTTATACATTTGCGGGAATGATGCAAGCAACTATGGCTTTGATTGCTATTATGATTGTGTGGCTTAAATCCTCTAAATGGGTTTCAGGTTATATCACAGTTGAGCACCAACATGATATTGGTAAATTCTTAAAAGGTTTTACAATTTTCTGGGCTTATATTGCTTTTTCTCAGTTTATGTTGATTTGGTACGCTAATATTCCAGAGGAAACTGAGTTTTACTTAATGAGATCGCACAGCGGTTGGTTGGGTGTATCGTTTGGGTTGTTAATCTTCAGATTTGTGATCCCGTTTTTAGCTTTATTGCCAAGAGATGCAAAACGTAACAATGCTAACTTAGTATCTGTAGCTATACTTGTTTTAGTTATGCAGTACGTAGATCTTTATTGGTTAGTTTACCCTAACTTTTTTGATGGTGAACCTAAGTTTGGATTTATGGAAGTCAGTATTTTCGTAGGTTTTGCTGGTTTATTTTTATTAATGTTAACTCGTTTTATGTCTAAAAATAACTTAGTAGCGATTAAAGATCCTCGTTTACATGAGGCTTTATCTCATCACGTTACGTACTAGTTAAGAAGTTAATATTAAACTTTGAAAAGGCTCAGTTTTTACTGAGCCTTTTTATTATATTCTATTGATTAGTTAATTAATTTGTTTTTTCTTTGGGGATAGTTATAGAAAAATGAGAGCCTTCATTTAAAATAGAGGTAATGTTTAAACTCCAGCCTAATGATTCAAAATCTCTTTTTGCATTGTAGACGCCTATTCCATTGCCAGATACTGGTACTTGATGATTATGAGTGAGAAAGTGATTTTTAGTAGAGATGATTTCAGTTCCTAGTTTTTTAAGAATATCAGGATGAATTCCCATACCAGTATCTATAATCTCAATGAGAATTAAATCATGATTATCTGTGAAATTGATGTGGACAGATCCCGTTCTTGGAGTTGCTTCTATTGCATTATTAATAAAATTATTTAAATTTCTATATAAAACGTTTGAACATTCATTGTTGATAAAAAATGCACCGATTTTAATATTAAATGAAAATAATATTTTGCAGATATCCGCATTGTAAGATTTTATTGAAAACTCTTTTTCTAAAACACTGTAAATATTGTAGATGTCTTCCCTTTTACTAAGAGTATTTTCATGTTTAGAAGTTTCTAATAACTCATTAGCTATTGAGTCGATTCTGCGTACTACTTGTGTTTGAAGTTTTTTAACTTCTTCATCTTTTATTAACGGAGTAAGCATATTTAATGTAGATATCGGTGATCTTATGTCATGTGCTATTTTTCTAGAAATACTATGTAAAGCATGTGCTTTTTCGAGATCATGTTTTATTTGCTCTTGTTTTACAATATTACTTTTTAGTGTTTTGATATTTTCAAAAATAATATTGAACTCGTTTAAGTTATTTTCGCTTTCGGTTAAATATTCATCTTTAGATAATGAAATAACTGGGTTTATGATTTTCTGCTCTATTTTATTGAGAATGATTTTTTCTAAATACAACAAATAAATTAAAGAGCAAAATATAAATATTAAAATATAAAAAATTGTTGTATAGATAGACCTATGAAATACTTGTCCATTGATAGTTGCTAAATTCTTAGCAGCAAAAACTAGGGGTATTTTAATATAAGAATAGATAAAATAATTTTCACAAGTAAAGGAGTTTACAGGTTTGTCAAAAGTTAACTTCAGTGATGAGTGAATATCTAATTTTGATAATTCATTTTCCACGGACTTAAAGTTATTAAGAGCGATCTCGTTATTGTTAAATAATATTTCGCGTGAGATTGAATTTTTATATCTATTTACAATGATATTGGTATAACTGCACATATTTTCATGAGTGTTTTGTAAAGTTAATATTATAAATATTGAACTTGTTAATATCAATAAACATAAATATCTGTATCGATTGTACTTAAATATGGTTTTGATATTAGATTTTATATTCATTGTCTGTAAACTCCCATCCCTCTTCTTTTAAAAGACTAATCATTTCACATTCATATTTTTTTCTGATGAAAAAGAAATCAGTTTTAAAAGTTGAAACAACACAAACACCAATATTTTTTTTCATCAAGGCAACAGAAACTTTAGAAATAAGTCCTTGAACAGTACCAAAAGGCATATCTCCTATAATTTTAAAGCAACACCAATCAGATTCGACTTTTAATATTGATGCTTTTATATTGAAGTCACAATTTACAATGATTGAAAACTCATTTTTATCTATGAAAATAGCAGATGGCTCATTTTCTTGTAGGATATTATGTATTATGCTTTCTTTTTTAAGATTAGATTCATCTTCGTCTATGAGAACATATTTATAGGCTTTTGGAATAATATTAAATTTTAAATGGTTATATTTATTATTCATGTAGTTCTCCCTTTTCGTTGATTAAAAATAGTTTCGACAGAAGATTATGAGAGGTGGTTATTTTGGTATAATCTCTTAATAAATTCTTTTTTAGATTAGGATTTTTTATAGCGTTACTAATATTGTTTTTATTGCACAATGTGAATGCTGCTATCAATAATGAATCATAAGTATATGCTCCTATTGGATTAGCTATTATTTTATATTTATTCTGTAATGTTTTGAAGTATTTTAAAGAGAGAGAATTTATATTCTTATGCCATCCGGTTGGTATAAGTATTTTTTGAGTTATAGTCATGTTTGATAAAATTTTATTCAGCTCTGTTAAGTTAATTCCCCAATCACCAGTTCCATATATCGTTTTAAGATTTTTTTTCTTTAAAGCATGTGTCAATATACTTTCTGATTTAGATAAGTTTAACCCAACGAAGATGCAATCAATATTGTCGAGATTTAATTTAGATGTGTTTTCAAAGTCTATATTTTCGTAGTTAAGATTATTTTTTTCGAATAACTTTAAATATTCCTTAGAAAGATAGTCTCTAGCATCAAATATCCCTTTAAGTTTTTTACAGTATTTTTTTGAATCATCTAAAATTAAATTTATTTGGTTGTTAAAAGGAGATACAATACTGTAAAAATTTTTATTTAATTTTGATAAATCAACTGTAGAAGCTCCAATAGACAAACCTATCATATCCTTAGAGCTTGTAGCTTTAGCTCCAACTCTGGCAAATGTACTTCTTGATAATCCCACAAGAGTAGATTTTTGTTGCTGATTTCTCATATCGCTTAACGTCTTAAACAACTCACTTTCGGTTCCTTTTTGAATAGTTTTTTCAATGTTTAAATCACATTTTGGAAAAATGTTTTTAATCTTTAAAAGAGAAAGGTCGGCTGTTTTTTTGATTAATTCTTGTTCATAGTTTGTAGTGTATTCAGCTTCTTCGGCTGGTGAAAACTCTATAAGATGAATAGTGTGTGAAAAAGACTTTAAAGGAATGAGACACAGCAATATTAGAGATAAAATTAAAAGTCTTGATTTTTTTGTTAAAGTTATTTTTTTTAAAATATCTGATATAGGTAGAGCTCCATATAGAACAAGCAGCGCTCCAAAGAAAAAGAGAAACTGGATGTTCTCTTTGAATGTGACTACTGAAATGACAGAAGCTATAATAGGCTCAATTAATAAAATCAGACTGGCGTTAAAGTTAGAAATGTATTTTGATCCTTTATAAAACAATATGTTTGGTAAGAGTCCTAAAAATATTGAATATATAATTATACTAGATAGATTTGATATATTTTTGATCCACATAGAGATTTGTATAAAATCACTTTTATACTGGTTGTTAGAGAATATTAAGATGGATAACCCTATTAATGCAAAAAAATCATAATAAAATGAAATTTCAAAGCTATCAAGTTCCTGTTTTCTTAGTTTGTTTGAGATTGATGACCATAATGCTATCATAAAACCAGCAAAGATAGGAGCTATTATTTTCAGATCAAAAGAAAATCCTGATTGAATAGCATTGAATGATATTAGGTAAATTCCTAATATTGATATTAATACTCTGACTATATCGATTTTTGTGATTGATTCTTTATTGATTAAAGCACTCAGAAAGATTGACCAAATAGGGTGAGAGTAAACTAAGAATGTAACAGTGCTGACTGATAATCCTTGATATATTCCAAAAAATTCAGAAATTTGTAGAGTTAGTCCGACTAGTCCGAATATTATGAGAGTAAAGAAAGGTTTTTTTTTGTTATAATGTAATTTGTAATTTTTCACATATACCAGTAATTGGAATATGAATCTTATACAGATATATAAAAAACAAAAATTTAATAAACTAAGATTACTTCCGAGTATATATTTACTTCCAGGATGAACAAGTCCAAATAGTATTGATGCTGTAATAATGTAAATCATGAAACAATTCCTTGTAAGTCCTTTAATGCTGAGTTTTGATGAGTAATATATCCATTATTTTTTTTAATTTTCATGTATAAAATCATTCGATTATTTATGATATTGTGTACAATCTTTAAATTATAATTGGGTATTGATGGTGAAAGATGGTGTAGCGCATGATATTTGTCGTTATGAGGATGTAGAAAAAACTCTAATATAAGGGAATTATTTTCGATTATTCTGGTTCCTTGAAAGATAGATTCCTTTTGTAGGCCTGAATGGTCAAGAAATTCCACAGTAATTCTTATGATATGATAGCTTGTTGCTCTAGATATTTGCCAAAATAACACAAATAGCAATGCGGTTTTTGAATCATAAGCTAATGTTAAAAGATTGACTAATGCTATCCACCACAGGATTACTTTAAGTTTTCTTGAATTATTTAAATCTTGAAAAGTTCCAGTATTTGATTCTTTCCATGCAGCGAAATTAAAAATTAAAAAAAGTAGATTGTAAAACCATGATCTGTGTGGAGGATTTCCGTCATCATAGCCATAAGAAATATGAGTTGAGGCATCAGGGTCTAATTTTTTGTTGCCTAAGAACTTATGATGTAAAAAGTGTGATCTCCTGTAGTTATCTACGAATGATATTAGAGGGATACCTGAAAGTGTATTACAAATGAAATCGTTTATGCATTTATTTCGAGTTAGGTTGTAGTGGCACGCATCATGAATAAGGTTAGACAAAGCTCGTTGGCGCGAGCCTGTGATAAGTATTCCAATCGGGATAAAGTAAATGAACTCTCGACTGTATATGAAACAGAGGGTAATTATAGTCCAATCCAATATATACTGAGATATCCCATTTATTAAGGATGCATTACTTTTGACTCTGATATCATAAGTATATGATCTTTGTTTAAGTTCATTAGACCATAAACGTAGTTCATATTGTATATTAGTTTCTTTTCTACTAGTCATAGGCATTATGCAGTGCAATGTTTGAGCCTATGTATAGAGTTTTATAATAGAAAATTGAATAATTTGCTGTCAATAGGTGTGTTACGGTGACAAATATGAGCTTATCGCAGATATTTATGAAATAAGAGGCTTGGTTTTTTATCTCAACCTTGAAAAAAGCCTTTTTTCTTGTCATAATTTGTATTATGTTAGCTTTTATGCGAATGACAGTTATCACCAGTATGACCACCACAAATACCATGACATTTTAATCTTTAAAATGTCCGTTATTCTAATGTCTTTTTTTTACATGATTCGAAAAAACTATAAAG
>JBKBTW010000037.1:0-16491 GCA_046291245.1 Pseudobdellovibrio sp.
TATTCCACGACGATATCTTTCGGTGGTTTTAAAACCTTTTCGAACTCCTGGGATAGGTTCGGTGAACACCTTGCGACAAGAAGGACATCTAAATCGTCTTTTTAAAATACGTAAATACACGCCAGATCCACGTATAGGTTGATCTTGCACATTAACCCATCTTCTATCGTGTACGGAATAGGATTTCACAGCACAGCGTGGGCAGACTTCGAATTCAGATTCTTTAGAACACTTGTAATGAGTTCTAAATTTATCGCTTTGATAATGCGTTAACAAATTCAGTTCTGGTAAAAGAATGAATTTTTCAGTAGATTTCCATTTGGGATCCATCAAATACACCTCCTAAAATTTTTGGCTTCGTAACCTAAATTCTAGAAAGTTTTTGAATTTGATTGGATACCTTTTATCTAAACCTTAACGCCTAGCATTCCACCATCAACTGAGATGAGCCACAATTTTTCCCTCTTAAATGTTCTTTTCTTTTTTGATTTTTCCGAAAAAATCTGAGGTCTTCTAGCAACCTGATCCTTTACTTCTTGGAAAATTTCCGTATGGAGCTTCAATGCTTGATTACCAGATTGAGATTCAACCAAGTAAGCCGGACACTCTTTGCTTCCATTACGCTTAATAGATTTTCCTTTAATGGTTTGCACAGTTGGCTCAAAATAAACATCAACGATGTGGCCAGGTATTTTTCTACCTAACCATTTCCAATACACTTTTGAATTTTTCTTAAAATGTTTCACGTTTCAAGTATACGACTTTTTTTTATCGAATCAACCCTAAGTGATCTCAAAAACCAACAACAGAATTAAAAACAAATTTTTCGCCGCTCTTATTCGGTGATCTGAAACTGCGTTAAAGGTTTGAAGTTCAAAATACGTTTTTTGATGCCGTCATAACCTTGGGTGTTACCATCCGCGTTTGCGTTCCAGTAGGCTAAAGCATCTAGCGCACTCATTCCACAAAACTGTCTCAATGATAAAGCTGACACTAATTCGGAAGCATGCCAACCATTCCAACAGTGCATATAAATTGGAGATGGTGCTTGTTCTTTAATAGCATCATAAACCATCTTTAAGAAAACAGTGGTATATTTCTCATCTGTGGCGGTGACTTGTTGATACTGCAACTGATTTTTATTGCCTTCTATGCTTTGACAACTTACTTGTTTTGGAACTTTTGAAAAATTATTACTATAAACATAAACAGCCTTAGCAAAACCTTAAGAACATAAATTTTTTAACCCAAGCACTGGCAAAGGATTTTGATTATCGCGAACTCCGAATTTATTATACTTATTATTAGCATCACCGCGATAAAGAACTCCTCTTAACACTTGTCGAAAATTTCGAATACCGTAAAGATTCTCATAACCATCTCCGCGATTATCAACTAGTTTTTGATTTAAATTCTGTAGCTGATACCGCTGGTCATATTTCTGAACTTGCTCTTGAGATTAAGCACTTGCTGTAGACGACACAAAAAAAGTGATACAAATTATTTTAAAATTTTTTCATAAATATCAATATAAATGATATTCTTATATGCTCAAAGGCAGTTTAGTGAGATTAAAGAGCATGGTCTTGAGGTTTACAAAATTTATTCGTCATCTCATAGTCTAACAAGACCACTCACCAGCCTTGCCAGACTTGAAGTTAAAAAAAAACTAAACTAAAAATTTAAGTGCAGCTTCATAATTCGGTTCATTTACAATATCAGAAACTAATTCTGTATGAAGGACCTTATTGTCTTCCGACAATACGACAACTGCGCGCGCATATAAACCCGATAAAGGCGAATCTAATAATGTTAATCCCCAATCATGACCAAAAGAGCTCTTAAATCCTGACAAGCTTTCACAATTTTTAATTCCCTCAGCTCCACAAAAACGCGCCTGAGCAAATGGCAAATCTAATGATATGTTTAAAACGACTGTATTATTCATATCCGCAGCCAATTTATTAAACTGACGAACTGAGGCTGCACATGTTCCAGTATCAATACTTGGAAAAATGTTGAGAACTTTTCTTTTACCTGCATACGTTTCAAGTGTTGCCTCTGATAAATCAGACTTTACTAATTTTGTAAAAGTAACCTTTTGCCCTGCCGCTGGTAAACTTCCTACTGTATTTACTGGTTGTCCTTTAAATGTTGTTGTTGCCATGATTGCTTCTCCTTTAACTAAGCTAGACACTCCCACGTAAATACAGATCTGTAAATACATTCTTAGAAAAAATATCACTAACTTTAATTACGACAGTTCTATGCTGAAGCTGTTTCTATTTGTTCATACTTTAAAACATCCATCCCAAACGAGATATGAAAAATCAATTATTTTAGGCACCTAAATTGCTTGTGAATTACTTACTTAATTAAAATGTATAAAAACATTTTGGGTATTTACACTTTGAGCGTTTTACATTGATGTAAATATGTTTGACACAATTTTGGGGATATTTATGAATCTAAAAAGAAATATACTCTTCATTATCTTAATAACTTCTGCTACGATATTTTCTGGGTGTGGACCAAAAATTCCAGTTATTAAAAAAACTGAAATAAATGTTCCCAAAATAGATGTTTCGGAATCACTTCGAAAAAGTATGAGTGAGTTTTTATTGAATAAAGATAATAAAAATGGTGAACCAGGTGACATCAGTATCTCAGGCATAATTGTCAAAAAAGACGGAGATCAGTTTTTACTTGATGAACGTATCACTACTGAACAAACAATAGGTCAAAAATGCACTACACAAGATAAAACTGAAACATCAAATAATGAAAAAAAATCTTTACGCATAACATTTTCCACTAAGAGCCTTGGTCCTGTTTCTGAATCCATCAAAAACTCTAATACATATTTCAATGTTGGTTGTGATCAAATACCTCAGTCAGACATAGAAGGTTTAGTTTTTGATGAAAATTCTGATAATATAAAAATTGATAAGATTGTATTTAGCGTAAACGCTAAAAAAGTATTCATCTGTGATACAACAGGACTACAACAAGGATTGATTTCTATTAATGCAGAAAGTTTATATTTAAAAGACGTAACCTTGAATATTAAAAAATCTATTGGCTTAGTCTTTATCAACACTGAAAAACTACATCTCTATGGAGATAATTTAATAGCAACCTCTAACTCTACTGATGAACTCTTGAGTCATCTACAAGCTCCAAACATACACTTATCTGTCGATCAAGAAATTCACGGAGAAGGAAAACTTAAACTTAAATCTACAGGTGCCGACTGCCTTGAGAAAGAAGTAGACAAAAAATAATTGTCTGCGAATAGATTTTAATGAGTTAACCGAGAGACTATAAAAGCAGCTAAAATATTTTTGCAAAAATCTCCTAATAAAAATGGATACAGACCAGAAATTAAGAGAGTTTCTTTAGGAATAAAAAAACTTAAACCCACTAAACCACTTGCAAAAATAACTAAACTTCCTAAGTAAGCAACTAATAAAGCGGCTTTAAATGTTTTTGCGTAACCTAAATCAGATAATAATCCCACTAAATAAGAGGCCATAAGCATGCCTATTAAATATCCCATAGTGGGCCCTACTAACCCACTTGCTCCTCCTGCAAAAACAGGAACTCCCAAACTTCCTAAAAGTAAGTAGCCTGTCAAAATAGATAACGAACGAGGAGCTCCCCAAAGCATAGATATTAAAATAACTCCAAAAGTTTGCCCTGTAATGGGCACCGGAGTAAAAGGCAAAGGAATAACGACCTGAGATAAACACGTGAGGATTACCAAACCTAAAAAAATGAATAGCACATTTAGTAGTAAATTATTGCCACGCGACTCTATATAATATGATATCAATGAACTTTCTTTCATCATCGCTCCTTCAAGTAATTCACAATAAAAATAACAGAAAGTAGCATTCACATATAATGATTTTTAATTAATTTAGATACCAATTATTGAATTGTTCAACTAAATTAAACCCATGAAGATTAAAAAATATACTAACAGCAGCCCTATATTCGCCATCAATACGTGCTATGAAGGTTTGATAAGTGTTGTGAATCAATCTTTAAAACAAGAAGAGGTCAATTTTTTACAAGGACTTATTTTAACTGCGTTATTTTTTGAAAATTCAGAAAATGTCACTCCTTCTACCCTCGCTGAGACTTTACAAACTACGCGCGGTAATATCAGCCATATGATATCCTACTTAGAAGCAAAAAATTTAGTTAAGCGATCTGTCAATCCTTCCGATGCAAGACAACTTATAATAACACTTAAACCAGATGGAAGAAAAAAAGCGATCAGATTAATTAAATATTACGATAAAATTCAAGAAAAATTTGAGAAACAACTAGGGATTCATAACTGCAAAATACTCACTGAACAAATATTGAGTCTTCGTTACCCTTTGTAAAAAATTGACATAACATAAGAGGCTATAAATACAGCCTCTCAAAATCTAATGGCTTATTTAATTAATTTAATGGCTTGCTCTGAAATATCTTTTACATACTCCATATAATCATCACGCACGTCTTTCAACTCAATCGTGCGTCTTACATGAGGTTCAACCCCATTATTTTCAATCATATCTTTCATGCTGTATTTACCATCTTCGCGATAAACAAAAAAATGTCCACGCGTTAATTTAACTTTAACCTGACTGTTTGGTAAAATTCCAACTTCTTCAACATTGCCACCCAAACCCATCGTTGTATTACCCATCAAAGTTGCTAAACGTTTGCTTTCATAATCATTGGAAAAACATCTCCACCACTTCCAGACATTTCATTGACCAATAACAATATAGGTTTTGAAAATGACCAGTTTTTGTCATAAGGAAGTATATTCGTACCTCCAGAACCGCTTAAAACAGAAGGAACATATGCAACGGATTGTCCTTGGTTCAGGGCATTTTCGACAGTTTTGTAGTTGAGTTCTTGCCGTGCTATTTCCTCATCAGAAGCTTTTTGTTTTTTTAACGCTTGCACTGTAGAATAAAATGAATTCAACCATCGTCTGTCGGCTTTAAAATAATTAACTACTCCCCGTGTGTTTTGTTTTGCAAATAATGATGCAAATCCTGTTGAGTAAGCTCGATAACCACCGGGATTGTAATTTTGATCAATAATTAAAACATCAATCATACTTTCGTACTGTTGAAGCAACGACTTATAATATTTCAATGCGTTTTCATATCCATCATCTGCATAGCTTGCTTGGCGCACCAATAAAATATTTTTGCCGTTGTATCTATAAATGTAAGCTTCGATATCTTCATGTTTTTCTCCATTGTTGTATTTGTTTTCTGTTAGAGTCTTCTTAGAAACAGCGGCGGGCTGAATGCCATATTTCGAAATGGTTTTATCATTTATAAAAAAAGGAGTAGGTACTCCAAAAAAACTAGAGTTTTCAGCTGTTTCAACAAAAGCATTATCTGTTATATTTACCTTGGTTGATGTAACAAATGTCGATTTTACTTCATTACGATCTTCTTCCTTTTTCCATATCAAAGTTCTTTGTATTTTATCACCGTTTTTCTTTTTCAGTGTGACAACAGCTTCAGGCTTTTGAGGAACAATTTCTTTCATCCAATCACGACGATCAGAAAAATAGGATATTAAATGTTGATCCGCACGATCACTTCCGTAGGTCATATATTTTTTAATAACAGCTAAAGCCTGAGCTTTACTAATACCATCTATATCTAAAACCTCATCTCCAACTTCAATATTCATTGTGTCCTTTAGTTTTTCGTCCAAAAGTTCTGAAATATACATAGAAGATCCCGCTGATGAAATCTGGATAGGCAAATAGTAAGAATCACCAACTCCTACTCCGTAAGATAGACTAACATGACCATCCTGAAATTTGGTTATGAATTTTCTGTAAACGGACACAATCTCAGCATTACTCTTAGCTCTTTCCAACTCATTTCGCATGGATTTCACGAAGTTTTCAAAATTAAAATTGAACACTTTCTGCTTGTACTCTAAAGGACCGTAATTTGCCCTGAACAAGTTAACCAACACATCAAAATCAGTTGTTTTTTCTTGGTCGTTCATTGCCCTCACAGACTCATAAGAAGACTTATGTCCATCTGCTGGAGGTTGACATCCATTTGTCAAAACTATTGACAACGATATGAATAAAAATCGTTTTAATAAGTTGTGAATAGGCATTGCTTGCTCCCTTTTTAGATACATATAAATAGAGCAATTCATAATCCACAGTCTAAATTAAAGATGCCTCAATATAAGAAAAGTATTTCTCATATTGAGACACTTTATGATCTTATTTAACAGGTCAAAGACTCTAGTTATTTAACTTCTTCGTAACAAACAACCATAACTTTATTATGACCATCTAATAATGATGTGTAGCTATATAGACCACTCGCCATAGCATGCACCTCTTTTTTAGCTTCATTGTAAGAGGCTATTTCAACTTTACCTGCTCTTTTATTAACTGATAAAGTTAAGTTGTCTTTACGGTAAAGAATCTTAGCTCCATCCTCATTTAACTCAGTTTGAGCTAAAAATTGAGAATATACATCTTTTGATGTAGTAGCGGTGGCTATACATGTTACTGCAAATGAGTTTTGCTGTAATAAAACGACCATAACTCCTGTGAACATTACTTTTGCTGTTGATTTCATATTTATCTCCTTTTTATTCCCTTTCGGTTTTGTTGGTTTAACGTAAGTTGAGTTGTAATTCGACTTTTTACAATTGTAAAAATTTATTTTTACTATTGTAAAATATCTAATCTGTGTTAATATGTTATACATGGAAGTTAAAAACGAAAATAAAACAGTTCAGGCCATACTTAACTCCTCGCTCAATTTGCTAAATAAATACGGCTACGGCAGCCTAAGCCTTTCTTCAATCGCCAAAGAAGCCCGCACAAGCAAACAAAATGTTTATTATTACTACAAAAATACAGATGATATTCTCATCGAACTCGCTACACACTGGTCTGACTCTGGAAAAGATATTACACTTAAAGCACTCGCCGACACACCTTATAGCCAAGCTTATAAGGTCCTAGCTATTGCTGAGGGCATGTTTAAGTGGATGGAGCTATACCCTCAATTATCTAAGCTTGCACTCGTGCTCTATCAAACAGGACCGCATGTTAAAAAACTAAACCAATATATGAACCAAGCTCAGTCCGCTGGACGTGAAAGAATTAAATATTTTTTAACCAGTCATAAAAAATTTGAAGCTTTAAGTAAGAACGAATTAGACAACATAGCTTTACAGATTCATACAACAATGTACGGGGCTTTTTTTTATATTGCCAGTATGCGTGACTATAATAATATCCCTTTACATCAAGAAAATTGTTTAAAAACTATTAAAACTACTCTTGATGCTTACCTAAAATAGAGTTTATTTTAGGAATAATTTGATTTTTCTTAGCCTGCAAAAGGTAAACTTTTGCGCCAGGAAATTTTGGATTTTTTATTTCAGAAATCACTTCAAAGCCAAGCTTTAAATACTGCTGCACATGAGTTTCTGTATGTGCATGAATCTCAAATATTTTTTTATTTGATTTGCTTTCAACAATCGTTTTAATCAACTTCATCCGTAAAATATGGTCATTTTTCTTTTTAAGACTCAATAAGTTAAATGGGTCTTCAAATTCATTTTTAAAATATCTTTTAAACTCAGATGGAGCATTTTTATTTAAGTAATGTTCTGTCAAAACCAAACCAGCTAAAGGCAAAAATCCTTCACGTTCACTTTCAAAAGATTCTATAACGGCCTTTTGCGCTGCCGCTGTTGGAGCTGCGTTAAACTCTCTATAGAAATAAGCGAATGATTTTTCTAAGTTCGACCATATTTTTCTGTCATACACCATATAATAATCAAAAAGATAAAGCCTATTGGCATACGCTGATACTTCATCCATCATTTTAGCATTAGACATTGCAGAGTTAGGCTCTAATCCTGAAATTCTATAGATCCAATTAACTGCAAATATGTACTCCAACATAAGTTTTTTAGCAATTTGATCCTGCGGAGTCCCCTCTAGCACATTGTTATTACGTGACGAAATTTTAACAAAAACAACATCTGCATCTCCTTGAAGAATCTGAACCCGGTTATATAAAACTTTTCGTTCCTCACGAGTTATTTGAATATCATTGAGCAATTTGAGTTTTTGAGAAATAAAATTCTTACGTTTATCATAAAAATACTTGTTCAATCGAATGTCATATCGTCCTGTTTGTACATTGTAAACTAAGTCATTGATTTCACCCAGCGTACCCATCATAGCTATGTTCATGATTTTTTTAGCGTCAACTTCCTCTTTTTTAACATATCCAGCTTCAACAAGAAATTGTACCTTTTGCTGATAGGATTTGTTTTTTTCATATCCTGCACGATACTTAAGGTAAGACTCCTCTGAAGAGTTTTCTTTAAGAACTTCCATTGTCGCTAAATGAGACAATTTATGATATTCATTAAAAAAAGAAGAACACTGAATATTTGTATTGGCTTTACTCATACATACAAAGCCAAATAAACAAATGAATAATGAAAGTGACAAAAATTGTCGACAACTGTATCTCAATATTTTTAATTGAGCATTAAAATGAACTTTAATAAAAGATTTAAACATTCGTTATTATGTCAAGCAAAAATAAATCCAACTATTTTCGTCTTAAAGGTTGATCTTAAAGCTCTATACAAATTAAAATTAGACAATGAGACACACAACACTATCATACAAAAAATTATTTTATGGGGTGACACTTCTATCTGTTACTATTTTATCAACCTTAACATTTGCTCTATATCAAAAGAACCAAAAAGCAGAACAACAGGACATCTTAAAAAAAGCTACGACTGTATTTGAGAAACCAGTTCTTCCTATAGAACAAAGATATCCTTTCACAATTCCATCTCGATCTACACTCTCTGCTGAACTTAGCAAATCCAATATTGATTCTGCCACAGTCCATGCATTAGTCGAGGCTGCCAAGCCTTATCGTGATTTAGCTAAAATTAATCCTCAAACTCGCTTTCAAATATTTTACTCAGAAACAGACCCTACTGATTTTATTGGAATTAAATTTCGCTTTACACCTAGAGAGTCATTGCATCTCAAAAAAATAAACAACACTTGGACAGCTGAAGCCATCAATAAACCTGTGCAAACAAAAGTTGTAACATTCAAAGGTGAAGTTAAAAATTCTCTCTGGTTATCTGCAGAAGAGGCACAAATGCCGCCTTTACTCATTGCTGATCTTGCAGAAATTTTTGCTTGGCAAGTTGATTTTTCGCGCGAAGTTCAAGTAGGCGATCGCTGGCGACTCTCTGTAGAACAAGAATTTGTAAATGGAGAGCCCATTGGATGGGGTGCAATCTTGTCAGCAGAGTACATTAACAACAAAGATACACACACAGCCGTCTTATTTCGAAGAGGAGATGAAGATCTCGGATACTTCAAACCAGACGGCTCAAGTCTTAAACGCATGTTTTTAAAAAGTCCTATCGCCTATGGAAGAATATCCTCACGTTTTCAAAAAAATAGATTTCATCCAGTTTTAAAAACTGCACGTGCTCACCTTGGTGTAGATTATGCGGCCCCTACTGGAACACCCATTCGCTCCGTAGGAGATGGCGTTATAACCTTATCAGGCTGGAGTGGAGGCGGAGGTAATGTTGTTAAAATTCGTCATAACGGCACTTACGAAACTGCTTACAAACATTTAAGTCGCTACGCCAGTGGCATCAAAAAAGGATCAACTGTAAAACAAGGACAAATTATTGGTTTTGTGGGGTCTACTGGTTTATCTACTGGCCCACATTTACATTTTGAATTTTTTGTTAACGGACGTTACGTAGATCCATTAGGGCAAAAATTTCCGACTGCTGATCCTGTTCCGTCTAATTATTTAGCCGAATTTTCACAAAATAGAGATAATTTTATTAACCAACTCCCCGAATGGGAACATGTTAAATATTAACCTCAAAGATATAACGCTTAAGATTTCATGTTTTAAGCGTTTCTTTAGCATCACCCATTGACCATATAAAACTTAGTGTTTAATTTACTCATATAAGTATGAATTACACATCAAATAAACACAAAATTTACTCTTTCATCGAAAAACACGAGCTTAAACTCGATGCTGTATTTTTTTTAGCAGGTTTCATCTTTGATATTTTATTCACTGCCGATCCTGATGATATGTTTTCGCTATTACAACAAGTTACCTATTTATCAATTATTGCAAGCTTTCTTCATTTTGAAGTTCTCTACAGGCTTCATCGTTGGAATCCAAACAAGCTAAAACTAAATTTCATCGCTAAAATTTGGAAATACCGTGATTTCGCAATTCATTTTTTATTAGGTTCACTTTTAAGTGTTTACTCTATCCTTTATATTAAAAGTGCATCTGTGCTGAGTAGCTTTATGTTTTTGATGATCTTTCTGATTGTACTCATTGGCAATGAACTAAAGTTTGTAAAATCCGCAAAAGTGAGTATCAAAGTATCATTCTATGCTATCTGTTTGTTTTCATTTCTGTCTATAATCACTTCTCTCATCTGTGGCTTTATAGGAGTAATCCCTTTCTTCCTTTCAATTTTCATGACAATGACCATTCTGTTTTTGCAATACCGATTGCTTCTGAGAAAAAAAATAGAGAGTTCTCTATTGACCAAAGTTCTAGTTTTTCCCTACTTGGGAGTGCTCGTGATCTTTACACTTTTTTATTTTTTAGGATGGATTCCACCAATTCCTCTCAGCGTAAAAGCTCAAGGTGCTTATCATAAAATTGAAAAAATAAACCAAAATTATATCTTAAGTTACGAACCTCAAGGTTTTAAATTTTGGAGAGATTCTGACAAAGAGTTTAAAGCAAGACAGGGTGACACAGTTTACTTTTATGCCCAAATATACTCTCCTGCTCGAATAACTGATCAGATTATTATCCATTGGCAAACTAAAAGTAAGAAAAATACATGGGTAACAACGGACAAAATTCCCTTGCTAGTTCAAGGAGGACGCAAAGAGGGTTATCGAGGGTATGCTTCCAAAACTAACTATCAAGATGGAGAATGGAAAATTACTGTTGAAACATCCTCAGGCGTAGAGATTTCAAGATATTATTTTAATATTGTTAAATCCACCGAAACATCTGAACGAACATGGTCTACAATTAAAAGGTAATCGTCTCAAATTGAGATTAGATAAAAAATTTAATCCTGAAAAATTAGAATCAATGCAAGACCTGACTGCACTGGGCATCTCAAATATTATTGATTCAGAAACTCATATTATTTTCGCAGAGCAAAACCCTAAATTGCAGTATTTTATAGATATAGCCTTTACTAGACTCTTTAAAATCTTAGTGCAACTATGTCCCCTCTGTATAGCGCCAATGCTGAGTACATTGCAAAACATATTGGAGTTAGTATTGAAACAGCTAAAAATGTATGTGATTTTTGCAAAAAAATGCTCGCAAATTTGAATAATAAAAAATTGTAAGCTTCACTGACTGAGTGGTTTACACTACTACTATTAGGCAATGGCTACTCCTTCTACTCATCTGGACCTCGTCCTCGCACTGGAGGAGGATGGGATTAAGTCATAAAAAACGGCTGTCTACTGACAGCCGCTTACATTCTTAAATAAATGTTTTTATATTTTATTCATCATCCAGTTCATCATCACCCATAACACCCAAGTTATACTTCTCTACTCTGTATCGCATAGATCTAAAAGAAATTTTAAGCAACTTTGCTGCTTTTTTCTTAACGCCATTTGAAGCATGAATAGCTTTAATAAGCAATTCTTTCTCTATTTGCCCTACAACTTTATCCAAATCCAAACCTTCATCTCCGATTTCGATTTCATTTGATGAAGCCATTTTGCGACCTGACGAAGTATTCACCATAGGTGGTAATGACTCAGGTAAAATCGTTGATCCCGCCTCTAAAGCCACAGTACGTTCAATCATGTTTTCTAACTCACGCACATTACCTGGATAGTTGTATTTTTTTAATATATCCATTGCTTCTGTAGAAATACTTTGAATTTGTTTATTTAATTTATCATTGTATTTTTTAAGAAAAAAATTAGCTAAAAGAGGAATATCATCAGCACGATCTCTCAATGGTGGAGACTTAATGTTAATGACATTTAAGCGATAAAACAAATCTTGTCGAAATGTGCCTTTTGCTACCATTTCATCCAAATTTCTATTTGTCGCTGCTATGATACGAACTTCTACTTTCATATCATCTGTAGCGCCTACGCGACGAATAATTCTTTCCTGAATCGCTCTAAGAAGTTTTACTTGGATTGAAGCCGGCAACTCACCCACCTCATCTAAAAATAACGTACCACCATCAGCCACTTCGAAAAGACCCGCCTTATCAGCTATCGCGCCAGTAAAAGATCCCTTTTTGTGACCAAACATTTCAGATTCCATTAAATTTTCCGGTATAGCTCCACAATTCACGGTCACAAAAGGTTTATCTTTTAATGGTCCGTTATAGTGAATTGCTTTTGCAATAACCTCTTTACCTGTACCTGACTCACCCGTAATAAGAACATTTGTAGGAGCTTGCGACACACGTTGAATAAGATTAAAGACAGCGTGCATCGCATCTGAATTACCAATCATATTTTGAAATGAATACTCTTTAACCAGCTCTTTCTTTAAAACGCGAACTTCAGTTTCAAGGTTTTTTGAACGTAAAGCATTCGCGATATTTAAACGAACCTCATCAATTTTGAAAGGTTTCGTCAAATAATCGTAAGCGCCTAACTTCATCGCTTCTACAGCTGTTTCTGTTGTTCCAAAAGCTGTGATGATCATAAATACTATATCTGGATAACTCTCACGCACGTGTCTTAAAAGCTCGATGCCTGTAACATTAGGCATTTGCATATCGGAGATAATCATATCAAAAGTCTTTTTGGTTAAAATTTCTTTTGCTTTAGCTCCATCTTCTGCTGTTGTAACTTCATACCCTTCTTTCTTGAGCATTATCTCAAGAAACTCTCTTATTGACTCTTCATCATCTACTACCAATATACGTGACTTCATGTTGTCTCCTATAATTTATACTTTTTTAAATTTTAAAATAAATGTTGTTCCCTTATTAATTTCGCTCTCAATCTGCATTTTCACATCATGAGCTTCTAATATCTTATGTGTGACTGCCAATCCCAAACCAGTTCCCTTAGCTTTTGTTGTGAAAAATGGCTCAAATATTCTTTTTTTAGTTTCTTCACTCATGCCTTTACCCGTATCTTCGATTCTCACCACGACTTCGCTTTCTATGATTTCTAAATTTACATTTAATTTTTTAGTCCGTTCCGTGTCATTCATGGCTTGTACGGCATTCATAGTTATATTTAAAAACGCTTGCTTTAGTTTATCAGAAAAACCTAGAATGAATGCAGGTACAAGCTTCACTGTTAACTCCAAATCCGCTGGATTTTGTAAACTAAGTTTAACGTTTTGCACAACTTCATCCAAAACTAAAGATAGGTCAATTTTCTGATCAGGTCTTACTGTAGGTTTTGAATAATCAAGAAATTCTGTAATTAAATTATTTAGTCGGTCTATTTCTCTCAAAATAATTTTCATTAATTTTTTATCATCCGGATTTTGCGTCTCATGCGATAGAAGCTCGATGCTCCCGCTTATCCCAGCTAAAGGATTTCTTATTTCATGGGCTATACCCGCAGCGAGTTGTCCTATTGCTGCGAGTTTCTCTCTTTGACGCATTTGATCCTGTAGATGTTTTACTTCCGTTACATCTTCAACCATCATTAAATCCACTCGATCATTAAGCAGTTGATCTTGGTAATATCCTAGATTGACATCATATATCTTTTTTTCTTGAAGCTGGGGATTAAAAAAATGAATCTCATTGTCATTTTTCATATGTGATTGATCATATATATTGTATAAATCACTTGCTGATAATTTTAGTTTTGCTTCTAAATTTTTATTAATAAAAAGAACATCTCCACGGCTATTGAATGCTGTTAAGCCTGTGGGCATGTGCTCGATCAACACATGTGCAAACTCCTCTTGCGTTCTTAACTTTTTAGTGACGTTAACAATTTCACTTTTAAGCTCAAAAAACTGCATCTTAAATTGCTGAGCGATAACTGAAACCACAATAAATGAAAAATTAAATAAAACTAGAGAAAAAAGATTTTGAATTCCTTCCCATTTAATAAAAATCAAATTTATAATTGACAACATCAACGAACAAAAACCAGTTAATAAAATATTTTGAGTTTTACCTAAATCCATACCTGCTAAAAACAAAAATAGCAAGATTAAAATTAAATTAAAACTGGAGAGCACTGTGTGCTGAGACATTAAATAAAATAAAACTAAAATATCAAAACCGTAAGAAAAAACGCTGCTCTTATTTTTTTGCAAGTGAGTTTTTTGCAAGTACGCTATCAAATGATGGCTGAAAAATAAAATCACACACACGTAAAAATTAACTATAAATCTCACATGCAAAAATGGTAACTGAAAAATAATGGCTATCTGAAATAAAGTACAATATAAAAATAGCATCAAGGCCCGAAGATCTCTCGTCCCCATTGTTTTGAATGTTCTTGTTATTTTTGAGCCAAAAAAATTAACCAATTGTATCCCCCAATTGGAACACAGGCATGTACATAGCTATCATGATGTAGGCTATAATACTTCCCAAAGTAACCATTAAAAATGGCTCAATAAGAGAAGTCATGGCTCTGATAGAGTTTTCAACTTCATCTTCATAAAAATCAGCAACTTTGCTTAACATAGAGTCTAATGCACCTGTTTGTTCCCCAATTGCGACCATTTGAGCCACCATTGGAGGAATTTCTTTTTGACGAGCTAGAGGAAGATGAAATGGTTTACCAACTGAAATTGATTCTTTACAAGCCTTTAAAGCCATCTCTAAAACATAATTACCCGTCGTGCTAGCTGCAATGTCTATTGCTTCCAACATAGTAATTCCTGAGCTGAGTAAAGTAGACATAGTCCTAGAAAGCTTGGCCACACCAGCTTTTTGAACCACAGGACCAAAAAGAGGAGCATTGATAATAAGTTTATCAAAATTCTTTTTTCCTTCTGGGCTTTTAATATAACCAACCACACTCACGACAACAGCAAAAATAACTCCTGCTATTATGAAACCATTATTTCTTATACTATCTGAAAAGTTAATCATCGATTGAGTGATGGCAGGCAACTCTTTTCCGCTTGATTTGTATATTTCTTGAAATTTAGGAACAACGAAGACTAAAATACCTGATACAATAGCAAGTGCCAAAATTAAAATCACGGCAGGCATAACCATAGCGCTTTTAATTTGATTTTTTATTTTTTCACTTTTTTCTAAATACGTTGATAATCTAGTAAGGATTGTATCAATGATACCCGCCTCTTCGCCTGCACGAATCATATTAACGTAAAAAGCTGAAAAAGCTCTTGGGTGCTGTGACATAGAATCAGACAACCTTCGACCTGTTTCAACAGAAGCTTTGATCTGCACAATCGCTTCTTTTAAAACTTTATCCGTCGTAGATTCTGATAAAATCCTTAAACCATCAACAATCGGTATACCTGCATTGATAAGCGTAGCAAATTGTCTGGTAAAAATTAAGAGTTGTTTCATTGAAACACTTGGAGCCAATATAAAATCTAAAAATGCTAAATCGCCTTTCTGCCCTTCTGTTTTTACAACTTTTAAAGAAACTGGTATAAGTTGTTTTGCACGCAAACGCATTTTAGCTTCGGATTCATCTTTAGCTTCAATATACCCAATTTGCAATTTACCTGTTAATGATCTGGCATTGTATTGAAATTTTGCCATACATTAAAGTCCCATTCGCTTTAATTGCAAATCTAAATCATCAGGATCATCTGACGCCTGAAAAGCAGTTTTAACATCAATTCGCCTTCGGACTAAAGCTTGAATAATAGATTGATTTAAAGATTGAAAATATTTTTTAAAGCTTTCTGCATCTTGATTTTTTCTAAATTCCGCAAATGACATTGTAGCCAGGTCATTTTTAAAGTTATCCTGCACAATAAAAAACTCATGTACAGCACCTTCTTTAAGTCCTAGTATTTTTTGATAGCACACGCCATTTAAAACTTGGTAGAATCTTTTAGCCAAGCTTGATTGAAATCCAATTTGCGAAATAATTTGTTCTACGCAGTTTTGCACAGACAGCGAAGAGACTGTAATATAGACAGAACGTCCCTCTTCACAAAACTTAATCCATTTATCCCAATTCGTAATAGAGTTATAATCTACAACAAATTGGTCTATGCCATCATAGAGAGGATGAGAAGTATCCCACTTCATAGACTCTTCAGCTAAATGAATTAGCGAGTCGTTATTTAAAAGTGTTAACGTTGAAGAATGACCATAAATAGCTACTAATTTTGGAGAGTCTTTTTTAATCTCAACAAGAATATCCTTGAGCAAAGAAGATTTACCTTGTCCTTTTTG